>JAERRQ010000157.1 GCA_016735355.1 Desulfobacterales bacterium
GGCCCGCATAACAGAACCGATTCTGGCCATGGATTTTTTAAGAATGAAGACCCTGGTTGATAAAACAGCCCAATTAAATGATGATATTTTCTATACCTTTGTCCTGGACGCCGGCGGGCAACCCCTTGTTCACACTTTTAAAGGCGGTTTCCCGGTGGATCTCAAAACAGCGAATAGCGTCTCGGATCACCAGAAATTTTCAATGCAACTGCTCGATACCGGTGAACAGTTGATTTATGACTATGCAGTTCCTGTTTTTATCGGTGAGGACCGCCTTGGAACCGTACGGCTGGGACTGCTTCGAATTAGAATCCAAAAAGCAATAAAACGCATCATGTTGAGTGCATTCCTGTCTACCGGATTTGTCATTCTGATTGCCGGGTTTGTGGGAGCCTTTCTTTCCCGCCCCGTAACCCGGCGCATCAAAATCCTTCATGAATCGTCAGAGCAGGCATTGCGGGGAAATCTGGATATACATACTGCGCCGTTGTTGAAAAAAAACTGCTGGGACATTATGAATTGTAATAAACAGGAGTGCCCTGCATACGGAAATTTACATCATCGCTGCTGGTATACTGCAGGAACCCTTTGCCCAACCTGTGTCGAAGGCGAATATGCCAAAAAGATCACAAGTTGTCAAAAGTGTCAGGTTTATCGAAAATGTTCGGGGGATGAAATCCAGAGTTTTGCAGAGAGTTTCGATACCATGACACAATCGTTAAAAGTTCATATCTCCGACTTGCAAAATGCGGAAAAAACATTAAATGAGCAAAGAGAATTGCTTCAAACCATACTGGATGCCATACCCGATTTCATATCACTGCAAGATCACCGTTCAGTATACCGGTCCGTGAACAACGCATTTTGTAAAATAGTCGGCAAAAAGAAAGATGAAATAGTCGGGAAGACCGATTTTGATCTCTTTCCCCGGAAGCATGCCCAAATCTACCATCAAGAGAATCTGGCTATCTATAATACAGGCAAGCCCCTGTTTAAAGAAGATAAAATTTCAAATCCCAAAGGTGAAAAATGGCTTCATGTGGTAAAAATTCCGGTTTTTGAAGCTGACGGCAATGTTGCAGGGCTTTTGTGCAGCGGCCGGGATATTACGGAACTCAAGCGGGTACAGGAACAGCTCAACCAGGCGCAGAAAATGGAATCCGTCGGACAGCTTGCCGCGGGAGTCGCCCATGAGATCAACACCCCACTTGGTATTATTTTAGGATACGCCCAGCTTCTTCTCGAAGATGTGGAGAAGGATGGCCAGATTTATGGAGATATCCAAACCATTGAGAAACAAGCAAAAATATGCCGCAAAATTGTGGCCGATCTTTTGAGATTTTCCAGGCCAATGGAAAGTATTGTGACCAGGTTTGACATAAATAAAGCAATTGAGGACGTGGTAGCCGTTGTGGAACATACTTTCACATTAGATCGGGTTATTATTAAAAGAGATTATGGTTTGAGTTTACCTCCTGTTATGGGGGACAAAGACAAGCTCAAACAGGTTTTTCTCAACTTGCTTAACAATGCCTATGATGCCATTGGAAATGACGGCGTCATAAGTGTTACTACCAGTTTTGATGAGCACAATAATCAGTTGATAATTTCTATAGCCGATACAGGCTCAGGCATTTCATCAGAAAATATGGAAAAAATCTTTGACCCATTTTTTACGACTAAAGAGGTAGGTAAAGGGACGGGCCTGGGATTGTCGGTAACCTTTGGTATTATCAAGGAGCATGGAGGGACAATAGAAGTGGAGAGTCCACCGATCTCCATAAAAACCGGTAATGAAGCGCCATTGAAGAGGGGCACCTTGTTTATTGTCCATTTGCTCGTAGAAAATATATAAGTTACGGAGAGGAGACGAAACATGTCAAAAATATTGGCGTTGGATGATGTGCTGGATGCCGGAAAACTAATCAAACGCATCCTTGAAAGAAAGGGGCACGAGGTTTTGGTGTTTACCGAGGAGGAGAAGGCATTGCAGTATGTCAGGACTCAGACGGTGGACCTGGCCATACTGGACATTAAGCTGAAAAAAATGAGCGGCGTTGAAGTATTGGAAGAGATGAAAAAAATCAATCCTTCCATCCGCGCTATTATGCTTACCGGTTACCCGACCATGGAAACCGCCAGGGAATCTTTGAAACTGGGCGCAGATGAATACTGCGTCAAGCCTATCGACATAGATGAACTGGAGGAAAAAGTGGCAGCGGTGCTGAATAAGTAGTGCCTTTGGGCGCAATGGCTATAGACTTTCACATAAATAATTTCACTGCGTTATCGGTCGTCGGAGTATTACAATACGCCTTCTTTCCTCTGGCCTTGTGCCAAATTTTAAAATCAGGTATTTATCTGAAAGTCTATAGCGAGCCCTAAGCTCTGAAGCCAGCACTTCAGGAATTGGGAGAGTTCTGTTCCTTTTTCCCTGCCAAGAACATTCTGCCATGATTGTCCTGTCTTTGAACTTTCAGGGTCTGAATTCTGAAAATCATATTGATGACAAAAGTCCAAATAATATCTCAACCATTTCAAGTAATATTTATGCTCATTTTTTGGGATTCGTTTTATTTGCAAACTCAAATTATAATTATTTAGCAACTTTGTTTCAATTTGAATCATTTGTAGTTATTCTGACTCTGTTTATCAACAGATTTTGAATATTATACCGCTACCAAATAATATATCATTACTGAAAATTGGTTGTCAGGACGCATTTTTTTTTGTTATTAGTAATGATTATTAATTGACGGAGTTATACAGAAAAAAATTGTATAATTCATCATTAGGCTTCACAAGAGAATTACGAAATGATAATAGAATGCTTTCACTGCGAATCAAAAGTAGATGGTATCGTTAAAGGTGAAGTAGATGGCCATGACGATGAATACCCATTCCTATTCAAAACAATTTTAGTAGAATGTCCAGTTTGTCATAGTGCACTTGTTGGTATGACAGAAAAAATACAAACCGGACCAGGCCACTATGAGTAGGACAATCTTCATCGCGTATATCCCGATCAAGAGTCGAATTTAGATTGGGGCATACCTGAAATTGCATGTAATTCACTAATAGAAGCAAAAATTTGTTACAAAGCAAAGGCATTTAGCGCTTGCGCAGTTATGTGTGGTCGAACAATTGAGGGTGTTTGCAATCATCATTCAACAAAAAATAAAACATTAGCGGGTGGGCTCAAGGAATTAAGGGAAAATGGCATTATCGACGAGCGCTTGTTTGAGTGGGGTGATGAACTCCGGAAGCATAGAAATATTGGAGCTCACGCGACAAGCGAAAAAATTAGCAAAGAAGATGCAAAAGATCTATTGGATTTTAGTAGCGCTATTTGTGAGTACGTTTTTACATTACATCTTTAAAAAATACTGCGTTTTCTTCAGACAGTGCCCGTTTCCATACTCCCGCCAGAAACATAAAATACCATTTTATCTCAACTTGTAAACTATCTTGCCTTAATTGTAAATTTGCGGAGTTTTTTGTTGATAGATTGAGCAAATTATGAAAAAAATTTATCCTTTAAAAAAAAATTTACAATCAACGAATACCGGAGCATAGCGATGAATCATTTTTTATATGATCAGTTATACGCAAGTTTCAGGCAGGCGGCTGATGTGTGGCTTGAAAAATGGAATATGCTGCAAGGTGGATGTCTGCATTTAAGTGAGGGGTTAAGTGAGCTTCCAGCAGAAACACGTGAAGAATGGGAGAAGATGGCTTTATCGTGTATCACTACTTGTCATTGCGGCAAGTGCAAGGCCGATTTGATCAACCGAATACATAAGCTTATCGTTAAGAGAGTTCTGGAAGATATTCAAGAAGTAAGGGAAGGATCTGAAACACGGTGGCAGATCATACCGGCAAAACGACGTAAACGCAGGAAAAAAAGGCCTGAAATATACCAAAACAAATCGTAATTTTTCAATACCCTTTTAAAACTGGTTCGGTCTATAGTTTTTCAGATAATTACCCTACTTTAAAATTTGGCAAAGTTTGGCACAAGACCAGAGGTAGTAGGGGTTCAAAATCTTGAACCCCTACTCCGACGACCGATAACGCAGTGAAATTATTTATGTGACGATCCATAGGAGAAAAAAATATGTTTGGCATAAGTATGCCGGAGTTAATCCTGATTCTGGCTATCGCGCTTATTGTTGTCGGGCCTGAAAAACTTCCTGAAATTGCAACAAAAATAGGACGTATAATCAATGAGTTTAAAAAAACGGCGTCTGACTTTAAGGATTCATTTGATGTGGATGATGAAGTCAGCGCTGTAAAAAAAACTTTTGATGATGTTAGCAATGATATCAAGGAAATAGTTGATGTTAAATCTTCCGGCACAAAAGGCTCTGGCGATGATCATACTCAAAAAATTGATGACCCGGCCAAAGAAACGATAACTGGAAAAGGGGATGGAGCAGAATCGCCGTACAAAAAAAAGGAACAACAGAGCAGTGACTGAAGAAGATAAAATTCCTTTTACCGCCCACCTGGAGGAGCTAAGAACGCGTCTCATAACCTGTGCCATTGCTATTGGCGCGGGGTTTGCTGTTGCTTATTTTTTCAAGGAAAAAATTTTTCAGATTTTGACGCGGCCTTTAATGAGGATCATGGAGTCTGGTGATAAGCTAATATTTACAGGCCTGCCCGAGGCGTTTTTCACCTATTTAAAGGTGGCATTGCTGGCCGGTATAATTCTGGCTGCTCCTGTGCTCCTCTATCAGTTCTGGTTATTTGTTGCTCCGGGCCTTTATCAAAAGGAACGTAAGCTCCTTATTCCCATTGTTTTTCTCTCGACATTCTTTTTTGTGGGCGGCGCTTTTTTCGGATACTTTATTGTTTTCCCTTTTGGTTTTAAATTTTTTTTGGGATTTGCGTCCGAGTCTATCCGCCCCATGCCGTCAATGAAAGAGTATTTAACCTTTGCCTCAAAACTGCTGCTTGCCTTTGGGGTCGTTTTTGAGCTTCCTATTGTTATTACTTTTCTGGCCCGGCTCGGTATTGTTTCTGTGGAATTTTTAAAGAAAAACAGAAAATATGCTATGCTGATATTCTTTGCAGGCTCGGCAATCTTAACACCTCCTGATGTTATCACTCAACTCATGATGGCCTTTCCGTTAATGGTATTATATGAAATCAGTATAGTCGGTGCTAAAATATTCGGTAAAAAGAAAAAGTAACGGTTAAGGGAACTTACAGAACCTATCGCTTTTGCAAAAATCTATACCAAATAATACGAGAATCGCATTCGGAATTAAAGTTTTTCATGTAATTACCAATACTATTAGGTATGGATATAACAACAGAGCTTCTGGATCACAGATTGGGCATGATAGCGGTTAAAAAGGGACTGGTCGGCAGTGAGGAATTTTATCGTGCCATAAAAAAACAAAAAAGAATATTTTCCGAAACAAAAACCTTTACCTCTGTCGCTGATATACTGGTTAATCAAGGAGCTATACCCAAAAGCCGGAAGGATGATTTTTTATCGCTCTCAAGCTCCCAATCCCAGGATTCACAAACAGGCGCTAACTTATATGATGAAGGCAAGTTGGGCAATGCTTCTATGCCTGAATCCGAGAAAAAAAATTCTGTCCTGGAATTAACAATTTCGGATGATAAGCTGGCAGCAGTTGTTTCCTTTAATGGAGAGTCTGAAACAAGTATTACGGCAGATGATATAAAAACTCTTTTAAAAAACAAAGGTGTCATTTACGGGATACT
>JAERRQ010000087.1 GCA_016735355.1 Desulfobacterales bacterium
CGATCCGGATCACGATTTTGACTCGCAGAAATTTAATAGGTCAGCGAATCTTTTAAAGGACTGCGCCAAAATTTACGTTACAAAAATCGGAGAAAGGCCTGAATCAGAATTAAAAAAACTCGGAATTGAACCTGTTGTTTATGACGGGCTGATTGATCGCATACCGGATTATGCAGCGGCATAATGTCCGATTAGGCTACCGACGCAAGGCGTGGCACCTTGAAATATCAGATAATTACAGTGCAGAGTGGGCCGTGCCCACCCTACACATTGTCCCGCTTTAAGTTGGTAGCCAACATACTTACGAATCATTTCTGCGTCCAAACCTACTCTATCAAAACAGTAACATCTGACCCAAAAAAATTTTTTATTCAACTTTTAAAATTGATTCTAACAGAGAAAACCTTGCCCGTATCCTGCAAGTCGTTTTTTTCTTTTTGCCATTAAAACGCTGTGGCCGCAGTACTGACTGCCTTTCCATTTGTTCCATGCCCGGTACGAGTCCGGCTCGCAGTGGGTTCACAACGTTCCAAAGCCAGTCTGTTAAGAACAAATACGATATCCTCAGCCGGAACGGGCCTGCTGATAAGAAACCCCTGAATTTCGTCACATCCCATGTCGCATAAGATCTCATACTGTTTTTCGGTTTCCACGCCTTCGGCAATAGTTGAAAGTCCCAGACTTTTTGCCATGGATATGATTGCCTTTGTGATCGCTACGTCATCGGGGTTAGTTTCTATATCTTTAACAAAAGTGTAATCTATTTTCAACGTGTCCAAAGGGAACTGTTTAAGGTAGTTCATGGAGGAATAGCCGGTGCCGAAATCATCGATAGCAACCTTAACGCCGGTCTCTTTTATTTTTTTCAGCATGTTTATGGTTTTATCCACATCATTAATAAGGCTACTCTCGGTAAGCTCCACTTCAAGATACTGGGGATCCAAATCTGTTTCGCACAAAATTCGTAAAAGGGTATCTACAAGATTTTTTTCTTTAAACTGCTTGCCTGATATATTTACAGCCATCCGTAGTCGGGGCAATCCTGAATCTATAAAAGTTCTTGCCTGTTCGCATGCTGTTTTTAGAACAAATTCTCCGATGGGTATTATAAGACCTGTTTCTTCAGATAGAGGGATGAAGTCATTCGGTTGAACAAGCCCCATCTCGGGATGTTGCCATCGGATAAGCGCCTCCAAACCAATAAACCGGCCTGTGGCTGCTTCAACCTGGGGCTGGTAATAAACTAAAAATTCATTTTTTTTCAAGGCATTTTTAAGCTTGGCTTCCATGCTGACTTTTGCAAGTATGTGAGAGTTCATCTCTGTTGTGTAAAATTGATAGTTATTCCTCCCCCTTTCTTTGGCGTTATACATGGCTGCATCTGCATTTTTTAACAGCGTTTCAACATCTTTACCGTCCATAGGGTATAAGGCTATTCCCATGCTGCATGAAACAGTGAATTCATGTCCTTCAATAAGAATCGGCCTGGATAAATTTTTTATAACACGATCGGCTACTTTAGCAGAATTTTGCACATCGGTTAAACCTGTTATAAGAATGGAAAATTCGTCTCCACCCAGCCTGGATATGGAAGCTCCATCTGGTTCTTTGTTGTGTGCTATGCCGACAATATCAGAGGAACGAATACTTTTGTAAAGGGTTTTTGCAACTTTTTTCAACAGCTCATCTCCTGCACTATGCCCAAGGGTGTCATTAATCCGCTTGAATTGATCCAAGTCCAGGTATATCAGCGCCAGGTATGTGCCGTTACGCTTGGCTGTTCGAATTGCATGGTTTGTATGCTCTTTAAAAAGTTCCCGGTTGGGAAGGCTGGTCAACGGATCGTAATAGGCAAGGGTTCTTATCTTTTCTTCCGCTTTTTTATGTTCAGTAATGTCTTGCATGATGCCATGCATGTGAACAGGTTTGCCGCTTTCGTCACGAATCGTTATAATCTGCTGGCTTAATGTACGCTCAGTGCCATCAGCCAAAACAACCTTATGATCGATGTTGAAACCTTTGTTATTATCGTATAAGGCTTTTAAAAAGGCTTTTTTGGTGTTTAATCTTTCACCAGGGTGAACAGCATCAATAAATACATCGAGTTCTGGCCTAAACTGTCCGGGTTTAAGCTCCAACATAGTGTATATTTCATCCGACCAGAAAATATCGCCTGTTACAATATCCCAATCCCAATTTCCTAATTTTGCAACCTGTTTGGCATGGGTCAATCGTTTTTCACTTTTTCTCAATGCCTTAACTGTATCGCCTGCCCGAAGCAGATAGATTACCCTTTGTTTCAAAACCGGCCAACTGATAGGCTTGGTTATAAAATCGGTTGCCCCGACATGATAGGCCATCTGAATCGATTTGACGTCGTCTAACCCGGTTACCATAATAATGGTTGCATTTTTCCCTCCGGGCATCTGGCGCAGCCTCGTACATGCGGTAAAACCGTCCATTTTTGGCATATTGACGTCCATAAGAACAAGGTCAGGCCTTGTACGTTCAAAAATCTTCAAAGCTTCAATGCCGTTTTCCGCTTCTTCTACACAAACGCCGGCCTGTGATATTGATTCGGTCATCAAAAACCGCATGGCTTCATCATCATCAACAACAAGTACGATATGTTTTTTTTTGCATACTTCTTTTTCAAGCATGTGCAGTTCCTTTTATTTCCTGTTGAAGTGCATTCGTAACTTGTTTATATTCAGTAGCGACAGCGTTAATTAGGGATGTTGCGTCAGCTGACCTTGCATTTCTGCCCATATTTTCCAGTTCCTTGCATATAGCCGCCATCCTCATGGCGCCCAGATTTGCGCTGCTGGATTTGAGACTGTGAGCCGCCTCATGAAGTAATGAACTATTTCCCTGCCTTACCGACTCCTTTATGGATTGAATAAGATCGGGCGAACTTTCAAGATACAGGCCGATGACCTTGTTTAAAATATCAGGGACGCCTTCCCTTTGAAGTGCACGTATTTTGGCAAGGGCTTCCTTTTCAAGGATCTCTTCCTCCTTGGGTATTTCTGTATGCCGGCTTTCTAAGGGCACTTTTTTAGATTGCATTCGGCTATCAGCTCTTTTTCTGTCTGTATTGATCCATTGATTTAAAACAGACTCTAGATGTTCCATGGTAAATGGTTTGCTTATGTAGCCATCCATACCGACAGCGTTACAATCATCCTGAATACCTTTTTGAACATTGGCTGTCATGGCTATGATGGGAATACGATGGTTATTGCCTTTAATTTGTTCATTCTTACGGATTTGCGATGTTGCCTCAAAACCATCCAATTCCGGCATATGGCAGTCCATTAACACCATGTCGTACGATTTACCGGATGTTTTTTTAACGGCCTGGGAACCGTTTTCAGCAATATCCGTTTTGCATTTAAAAATTTCCAGCATGCTCAATGCCACCTCCCGATTCACAGGGTTGTCTTCGGCAAGAAGAATGTTGGCATCAGCGAATTTATTTTTATTTTGAGTGGAATTAGATGCATCTATTTTGCTTTCATATTTCGGATACATTAAATTTATAAGACAATTGTATAGTTCAGACTGACGAACCGGTTTGGTGAGACAACTCTTAATCCCCATACCGGATAATTGTGAGATTTCTTTATCAAAACCGGCTGAACTCAGCATTACCATCGTTGTTTCCGGAAGATAAGGATCTGTTTTGATTTTGTCGGCAAGCTCAATTCCGTCCATCCCCGGCATGTTCCAGTCAAGAAGAATAAAATCAAATTTTTCGTTTTTGGCTGCAGCCGATCTAAGTATTTCCAAGGCCTCCTTCCCGCTTTTAGCACTTTTATGCATCACCTGCCAGGCACTTAACTGGGTATTGAGTATTTCCCTGTTAGTTGCATTGTCATCAACAATCAATGCTTTTTTTAAACAAAGGTTGTTGCCGTATTGTTTGTTATCATACTCCTGTCGATTGGAACGCTGCATGTTCAGCGTAAACCAGAACAAAGAACCTTTACCGGGTTCACTCTTAACTCCTATATCACCGCCCATGAGCTTGATCAGTTGATGGGAAATAGCCAGTCCCAGGCCTGTTCCACCGAACTTTCTGGTCGTTGAACTATCTTCCTGGCAAAAAGCTTTGAATATATTTTTTTGAAATTTTTTAGAAATGCCGGGACCTGTATCTGAAACTTCAAATTGAAGCTGAAATTCTGATCCGTTTATTTTCAGAACCTTAACAACAATGTTCACTTCGCCTTTATCTGTAAATTTTACCGCATTGGATACGAGGTTAACCAGTATCTGGCGAAGGCGGCCGGGATCACCTTTAAGAGCCTCCGCAAGGTCAAGAGGTAGCACCACATTAAGTTCAAGCCCTTTCTCATGAGCCATCTCGGACATCATTTGAGATGTTTCTTCAATAAGATCCCTAAGATTAAAATCAATTTCTTCTACTTCTAACAAACCGGACTCTATTTTAGAGAAGTCTAAAATGTCGTTGATTATGCTGAGCAAAGATTCACCCGAACGTATAATTGTTTGGGTAAAATGAGCCTGTTTTTTAGAAAGATCTGTTGAGCTTAACAGTTCAGTCATGCCCAAGACCCCGTTCATAGGTGTTCGGATTTCATGGCTCATGGTGGCAAGGAACTCGCTTTTTGCTTTGCTGGCAGCTTCTGCTGTATTTTTGGCTTCAAGGGCTTCTTCCATGGCATTTTGCAGTTTAATGTTTTTATCATGCAATTCTGTCGTGCGAAGCACCACCTGCTGCTCGAGCCCGGACCGTTCTTTTTCAAGCATGCTGTCCCGGTTTTCAATTTCGCTTAGCATTGCATTAAACACATCAACCAGATCGCCAAATTCGTCATAGCTGTTTCGTTGAACCCTTGTGGAGTAATCTTTTTTCTGTGAAACGGAATCCATCGCTTCGATGATTTGTTTGAGAGGGCGTGTAAATAAACGTTGAAGCAATGATGATGCAAACAATATGAGAATCAGGATTATACCGAAAGTTGCGATTATAAGTATGTAAAAATCGCTCATTTTTTCATTAAGTGCCTTGAAATTATACACCAAATGAATCAAACCTATATTTTCACCACCAAAAGAAATTTTTCGAAGCATATGAAAAAAATCGTCATTATGGTCCTCAACATATGCAGAGCTTTCAGGCGCAATGAGTTTTAAGGAATCTTTAAAAAAACCCTCTTTTTGCAGATGACTTAAAAATTCTGTTTCATTTATTCCATGTTCTATATACTGAGCTATTTTGTTTCCTGAAACATCGTATAGGAAAGCTGCCGTAATATCAGGTGTTGCACGTAATCCGTTCAGTATTTCTTTTGCAGCTTTATGGTCATTGAATGCAAGTGCGGTAGCACTGTTCCACCCAATTATGTCTGTCAAGGTTTCAAGTTCCTTCAAAGCTTCTTTTTTTACGGTTGCATTTTCGTAAGTAATTATTGCCGTTATTATCAAAAGCACACCAATACAGGCAATGATGACCATACACAGAATAAGTTTACTGCGGATTGAGGACGAACGAAACAGCCTAAAAGTATGTGTCATTTTAATTTTGTCTCCCTGGTTATTGAAATTCGGTTCGCTCCGCAAATTGATGTTTGGGATAAAGGAAAAAAACAAATTCCTCAAACTATCTATCGGTTAAAATTTAAAAACCTTTAAAAATTAATCGAAACCAATCCATTTTAACCTAACATTTTAACCTAACATTAGGAACGGGGACGAAATAATTTCCCCACCTATACATCACAGCTTCAGGGCATCTTTATAAAATTGGGTATGAATGAGGAGCGTGGAAAGACAGATTGCAGGTTATATGCAAAAATATAAAATCTTGAGAGCCCAAAATTCTTTTAACGTATTGATATTACAGGTGTTGCTTCATTTGTGACGTCATTCCGGCGAAAGCCGGAATCCAGAATAATTCCAACAGTATAATGAAGCTGGATGCCGGATCGAGTCCGGCATGACGGCAAAACTTTAGTCTCTCAAGTTCAGAATTTTCTGCCATAAAAAACACGAAAATAATTACCAAGGAACGTGGACGAAATAACTTCCACAAGGAGGCGCACAGATTTGGGGGAAGTTTGCTCGATCTTAAATCACAAAAGTTGAAGGAATAGCGAGCTATTTCAATATTTTTGGGATTTCAGATCGGGCAAAGATGGCCTAAAGCTGTGATGCATAGTTGGGGAAGTTATTT
>JAERRQ010000366.1 GCA_016735355.1 Desulfobacterales bacterium
TTTTCCAATCCGGGCCGCTGAGATCGGCCTGGTACACCGGCACGAACTGAGCGGTGTTCTTTCCGGCCTTTTCCGGGTGCGGGCTTTTCATCAGGATGATGCCCATATTTTCATGACGCCTGATCAGATAGAGGGTGAGATTCTGGGAGTGCTGAAACTGGTGGAAAGAATTTACAGCACCTTTGGCCTTGGTTTTCATCTTGAACTTTCAACCCGTCCGGAAAAATCGATCGGGACTGATGAGCAGTGGGAAACGGCTACAGATGGCCTTGCATCAGCTCTGAACAAGTATGGTCTGGAATACAAGGTCAATGAAGGTGACGGGGCTTTTTACGGGCCTAAAATCGATATCCATATTAAAGATGCTTTGGGCCGAACCTGGCAATGCGGAACTATCCAACTTGATATGTCCCTTCCCGAGAGATTTGATCTGACATATATCGGCGCTGACAATGAAAAGCACCGACCGATCATGATCCACAGGGTAATCTACGGCTCCATAGAACGATTTTTCGGAATCCTGGTGGAGCACTTTGCAGGCAAATTTCCTTTATGGGTGGCTCCCGTACAGATTACGCTGCTTCCCATCAATGATGATCTCGCGCCTTATGCGGGGAGTCTCAAAAACCTCTTTGATGCAAAAGGGCTAAGGACTGAAGTTGATGCCAGAACCGAAAGCGTCAATAAAAAAGTCCGGGATGCCCACCTCGATAAAATCCCTCTTATCATTACTATCGGTAACCGGGAAAAAGAGACCGGCGGTCTTTCCGTGCGGACTCTGGACGGAAAAGTAAGACAGGGGATGCCCCGGGATGAATTTCTCGACAAAATCCTTGATAATATTAGAGAGCGTAAGCTGATTCTGGATTTGTAATGGAACATCAAACGCCGATTGCCGCGGTAGGAGTCTCCGGAATATTTTCCGGAGCTGAAGATCGCAGGTTCGAGTCCTGCCGGGCGTACCATATTACAGAAACGACTAAAGGCTCTCAGAATTTCAGGTTGCGTTAATAGAGCTTGACATAATAATTTTTTATGCTATCTTGCAATATTAACTTTTTGGAATAGTTGAATAAAAACAATCTAACTTCATACTAACCGCTTGAGTTCACTGGTGATAAAATATAAAAAGTATGAATGTTTGGGCGTATTATTGAGTATTTAAGAAAAAAACAGCGTATATAGATTTCTAATTAATTTTATCATTTAAAAATCTATAAAAAATTTTTTTCTATAAATAAAGAGGAAAAAATTATGAAAAGGACATATCAACCTAGCAGGATAAAACGGGCAAGAACACATGGGTTTTTAAAAAGGATGTCAACCAAGCAAGGGCGAAGAATTATTAACAGGCGTAGAGCTAAAGGTAGGGCTCGTTTAACTGTTTGAAATGTTTAAAAAAGCGAAACTATAAAACTTGCGTAATTTTTCATTTACTGGAGCTGACAAACTATTAAAACGCAAAGACTTTCTTCGGTTGTCAAAAACAGGAAGCAAATATTATAATAGTAATTTTTTAGCTATTTTTTCTCCGGGCCGGACAGATAAAACACGAATTGGTATTACTGTAACAAAAAAAATTGGAAAAGCGGTTACGCGCAACAGAATTAAAAGATATGTTCGAGAGTATTATCGGATAAACAGACAACGAATTGAAAAGCATTGGGATATTAATGTTATAGCAAAAAAGGACGCGGCTCGCCTGACTTTCACGCAGGCTTGTTCATCATTACAGAAAATTTTTAACTATATTAATAAATAGCCGTGCCCACTAATTTATTGCAAAAAATTATTTTAGCATTCATTAAAATTTACCAATCCTTATTGTCCCCTTTTTTACCTCCTGTTTGTCGTTTTTATCCTACTTGTTCCGAATATGCTTACCAGGCAATATGCAGGCATGGATTCTTGATTGGATTTTCTCTTTCATGTAAAAGAATTCTGCGATGCCATCCATTTAATCCAGGTGGTTTTGATCCTGTTCCTGACAATATATCTTTAAAAAAAAAATGAATTTTTCACACATACCCAATTTTTTTATTCTGTAATGCCTCCGTTTAATCTCAATGTTTTATCATTTTGCTACCTCTTATTTGTTAGGATTCCTCGCGTCATGGGAATGCCTGGTGTGGTTTTGGGTTTAACAAAGTGGTAATACTCCCATTATTTACATTTTTTTATCCGGTTTATAAATTTGCATATCAGGAGTAAACAATGCAACAATCCCGTCTTTTTATTGCAATAGCTCTATCATTTTTAGTTTTTTTAGTATGGGAAGTTTTTTTTGTGGACAAGGAATCCCTGGTTCACAATAATAACACGATTCAATCCAATCGCCTTGATAAAACAGTTGAGATGCCGCCTGTAACACATAGTGTAACAACAAGCGCTGATAATAAAGAAAAACCTATGGATTATAATACTCATGGTGCAAAGAATTCCAATCTCCCTCAAAACAAGCCAAGGATTATCACTGTTAATACTCCTTTATATTCTGTTCGGATTTCAGAAAAAGGAGCTGTATTCAAAAGTTTTATTTTAAAAAAATTCAGGGAAAACGGGACTCAGGATTCACCATACTTGCAATTATGCTCTGCCGCATCAGAGATTGGAACGGTTCTGACTCAATTTAGAGATGATAGCTTTTCATGTCCTGAGGATTCTTTTTTTAAGGTTAATATTTCCGGCGATACAGTTGATATTACTGATGCTTCTTTTGAAATCCCATTTACATGGATATCCCCGGATGGTCTTATTATTGAAAAAAGATTTCTTTTTTCTCCCGAAACTTATTTGATTAGCCTTAATATATCTATAAAAAATACTTCAAGCAGGGCCATTAAGGGTGATTTAATGCTTTCTTTGGTTGATGACCTACCGGGGAAAAATGGCGGATATTCCTTTGAAGGGCCGGCAGCTTACATAAACAACGAATTAGAGCAGATTAAGATAAAAAAGCTAAAGGATAAAAATCTTTTTGACGGCATGATTTCCTGGATAGCATTGGAAGATCGTTATTTTGCATCTTCCATAATTTCTGATAATTCAGAATCCGCAAGAATGCATATTGATGTTGAGAAGAATGATATTCTCAAATCGACATATATTCAGACCATAGGTTCTATCAATTCAGGTGAAAAGCATGTTTCCAATTTTCATCTTTACTTTGGCCCTAAAAGGATCAGCATCCTTTCCGGATTGGGCCACAATCTTGATAAGCTTGTAAATTTCGGGATGTTCGATTTTCTTGCCAGACCCTGCCTTTATGTAATGAATTTTTTGTATAAATTTATTCCCAATTACGGTTTTGCAATTATTATTTTAACTATTTTAATAAAGCTGATACTTTGGCCGCTTGGTTCCAAGAGTTATAAATCCATGTCTGAGATGAAAAAGCTCCAGCCTTTGATGTCTCAAATCAGAGAGAAATATAAAAATGATAAACAGAGGATGAATCAGGAAATTATGGGGTTGTATAAAACATATAAGGTAAACCCCCTTGGTGGATGCCTGCCTATGATAGTACAGATCCCGATCTTTTTTGCCTTTTATCGAATGCTTTATCAAGCCATTGAATTACGGCACGCACCTTTTCTCGGATGGATTAATGATTTGTCAGCTCCGGATCGTCTTTTTAATTTTAATTTTACTATACCATTTATGGAACCGCCTTATGGGGTTCCCGTTCTTACGATTATTATGGGAGGTACTATGTTTTTACAGCAGAAGATGTCACCCCCTATGGGGGATCCGGCGCAAGCCAAAATTATGCTGTTTATGCCCATTTTTTTTACTGTGATATTTATAAATTTTTCATCCGGCCTAGTTTTATACTGGCTTGTAAATAATGTTTTATCTATTGCTCAACAGTATTATATTCAAGAAAAACATAGTTAGTGCCCATCCATAAATTATCCTATTTATGGACGGACACTCGTTAATTGACGGAGGGTATACATGTCGCCTTTTTTGGAATTCGAAGGCAAGAATATTGAGGCAGCAGTAAAAAAAGCTTGCGAAGAGCTTAATATTTCCGAGTCTCAGCTTAAGCATGATGTGATTTCTTTTGGGGCATCAGGTATCTTTGGATTGGTAGGTGCAAAAAAAGCACGCATCCGCGTTACTTTACCGGAAATAGCACCTGAACCGGAGCCTGTTATTCAAATCAATGACGCTAATGCCAAATCAAAGGATGAGGATCAGATAATAGAGACAGAAATGGAATCCTCTAACGATGATCTCTCACAGGAACAACAGGAATCGCTTCCTGATGATCCCGTTGCTTTTGGCCGAAACGCTCTTCAACAAATTATAGATTTAATTACAACAGATGCTACAATTACAGTGAGCAACTTATCTGACAGAATTGTATTTACCATTGAAGGTGGAAACTCCGCACTTCTTATAGGAAAGCGCGGCCAGACACTTGAAGCTATTCAGTATATAATTTCCAAGATTGTAAACAAAAATTATGAAAATAGAATACGTATACACATCGATGTTGAAGGATATCTTGAGTCAAAACGAGCAAGCCTCACTGATCGTGCTGTTCGGCTTGCGGAGAAGGTTAAACGAACCGGCAAACCAGTGACAATCGGTATTATGAACGGTTATGATCGAAGAGTCGTGCATCTGGCCTTGAAGGAGGATAGAGCTGTAACAACAAAAAGTATCGGCGATGATTTTTACAGAAAGCTTGTTATCTTCCCACGAAGGTCGAATTCTAATAAAAAAAAACCGTAACTGTTCACAGTTAACGGTTAAAAAATATATAGACTTTAAGATAAAGATTTTGGGTGCGTTATCGGTCGTCGGAGTATCATAATACGCCTTCCTCCCTCTGGCCTTCCAAAAATCATTATCTTAAGGTCTGATATGGTTGACGCTGGTAACATCTTGAAATGACTATAATAAAAAATGTGTCAACCATAAAATCTATAGCAGAACTTGGCGTCTTTCATTAGGGCGTAACAGTAGTTAACACTTTTTTTAAAAAATAAATCTATCTGTGTTTACCTGTGTACATCTGTGTCCAATTGTTGTACCAAAAGTGTCATCGGACAAATGAAGGATGCCTATAATTTGTAACATTTTTATCCCTGTTTTTTTATGAACTTAGATACAATTGCCGCAATTGCCACTCCTGCCGGGAATGGCGGTATTGGTATAATAAGAATATCAGGAGATAGCTCTGTCTCCATTGTTTCATCAATTTTCCGCCGCTATTCGCCTGAAAAAAATATTCAAAATAGTCATTCCGAAAAAAAATATGGCCATACTGATATTTTTAAATCACATAAAATAAATTACGGTCACATTGCTGATCCTGTTGATCAAAGTATTATTGATGAAGTGCTGATTTTAACCATGCTTGCTCCCCGTTCATATACAAAAGAGGATGTTGTGGAAATCCACTCTCACGCAGGCTACATTGTTCTTGATCTTATACTAAATTTATTAATTAAAAAAGGGGCGCGGCTTGCTGAGCCTGGTGAGTTTACTAAAAGGGCTTTCCTAAACGGGCGGATAGATTTAACCCAAGCAGAATCTGTTATTGACATTGTAAATGCCCGTACAGAGCACGAGCTTAAAATTGCGACATCCCATATAAGCGGAGGTATGAAGGACGTCATAAACGACGTAAGGGGCTTTCTTGTCAATTTTCTTGCGCTGGTAGATGCTTCCATTGATTTTCCTGATGAGGTTGAAGAAATTATTAATATCGATAATATAACATCAGATTTTCAGTGTCATGTTTTTGATAAAATCAACATGCTTGTCAAACATTATAATGATGGGCATTTTTTCAGAGACGGACTGAAAGCAATCATTCTTGGCCGACCCAACGTTGGCAAATCAAGTCTTATGAATTGCCTTATCAGGAATGATCGTGTTATTGTATCCCCATTACCCGGAACTACAAGAGATTTGGTCTCTGAAACAGTAAATATTAACGACGTTTCTGTGAATCTTTGTGACACAGCCGGGTTACATGACTCTTGCGACCCTGTTGAGACTATGGGAATCAAAAAGGTTTATGATAATTTAATTAGTGCGGATTTAGTAATTTTTGTTGTAGATGCAACCTGTCCCTTTACTGATGAAGACTATCTGGTATTTCGAAAAATCCAGGACAAAAAGGTTATACTTGTAATCAACAAATCGGATTTAATGCAGGACGATCAAGTTGTTTCCATTCCCGACAATTTTAAGGTTGATGGATGTGTAACGACCTCAGCTCTTTTGAATGCAGGGATTGATTCTTTGCGCAAACTTATAGTTAAAATTTTTTTCAATGGTACTAATGTTGGGCTGCCCTCGTATTTAATTCCTAATATGAGACATAAAACGGCTCTTGTGAACGCAAAAGAAAATCTCTTGCTGGCTGTTAATAATATTAAAAACTCTTGTCCTCCGGAGATTATATCCCTTGATATAAATTCAGCCATTTATGCCCTGGATTCAATAACCGGAAAAAATGTCGAGGATGACATCTTAGATCAAATTTTTAATAACTTCTGTATCGGAAAATAATCATTTATACAAATTATTTATGTGAACATCTATATCAAAAATGATGGCCTGCCCGTTTAATTTTATGGCATCTTTAAACTTGATGTTTCACGTGAAACAATGAATAGGAACCAATTCTATGGATATTGATTTAAAACCATTTTTTAAAAAATATGAAGACCTGTCCTCTATGGCCGACAAGGTATTTGAAAAGGTAAAAAAAGAATTTTCGGAGTGCGTAAAATGCAAGGCGGAATGTTCAGATTGTTGTCATGCTTTATTCGATCTTACATTGGTTGAAGCTCTTTATGTTAATTTTCATTTTTATAAAAATTATAAAGGGGAAGAAAGAATAAAGGTTATAGATAAGGCTAGCCGGGCAGATCGAAAAATTTACAAGCTCAAGAAAAAGGCGTACAAAGATTTTGAATCAGGCAAAAATGAGACCGAGATCCTAATGGAAATGGCCAAGGAAAAGGTGAGATGTCCGCTTCTGAACAGTAACGACATGTGTGACCTTTACCACAACAGGCCCATAACATGCAGGCTTTATGGGATACCTACATCAATAAGAGGGATTGGACACACTTGCGGAATATCCGGATTTAAAGAAGGTCAATCGTATCCGACTGTAAACCTTGATAAAATCCAGACAAAACTTTACGAAATATCCGATGAACTGGCGCAAGCCCTGAAAACAAAATATTCAAAACTCGGAGAAATGCTTGTACCGCTATCTATGGCAATTCTTACAGAATATAGTGATGAATATTTAGGCGTCAATACCCAGGAAGATGGAACGGTTGGAGAGAAAAAATAAGGAGGTAGGGATGAGTGGAGTTGACGCATGTGAAGAAGAAGCAAGAAAAAAAGCTATTTTTAACAGCATGGCCCCGAGGCGCCAGAAGCATATACTTAAAAAAGGGTATGATAAATGGAATCCGTTTGAAGAACCTAAAGATCCCATAGATATTAGAAAAGACAAGAGCAACCGAACATCTCAAATGCTGGTAAGAGAGTTTCTTCAATCAATAACTTCTGAAAAATATAGCAATGCTTACGGAAGGGGCGTGCTGGATATGTGCATCGGCATCATTAACGATGACGAGAGGTACATAGGGATGTTTGAATTCGCCAATTGGTATAGGGAGTTATTAAAGAGAGAGGGGTTTTGATAACAGGCGCAGCGGAATCTTTTGTATGCTCTATAGCCCCTGCCAATTTTAACAGGGGCATTTTTTTGTTTTCACTTTTCTATAGATTCTCATATAATGAATTTAACAAAGCCATAGGGGAAAAACCGGCAAGAGGCGTACTGTCAGCACGTTTGCAGAAGGTTTTCACCGATGACGCAGTGAAATTGTTTATGTGACAATCTATATTTATGTGGAATTTTATAACTCCATAATCAGCATGGATGAAGGGTCCACGTGTATCATGGGGTTATCGGAATCATTGGCAATGCCCTTGACAAAATTAACACATATTCTTTCTCCTGTGGGTTGTAACTGAATCACAATGTCAAAATTATCTGCAACATGAAAAAAAGGAGCTGGTGTGCCATCCGCATTTGGCTCTTCATCTCTATGTATGTGTCCTGAAAACCAGGCGGACAATGAATTTTGAACTGCAAAAGCTTTGATTTCTTTAAGCAATTTATCAGTAGTTTCATTTAGAGGCAGCCCATCAACAATTAAAACATCCGGCACAAATATTCCCTGTTCTGTAATATCGGAGAAACGTTCCACAAAACCAGGCAAACTAAACCCGTCAACTTTAAAAGTCATAATAAATCTGCATGGTAATAATGAATCCAGGGAGCCTACGGGTAAGTCAATAACGTGCTGATTCACCAAATTTGTAAAGATTTCTTTATACCATAATGAAACTTTTTTAACAGAATCATGCAGGCTCACATGTAGAACTTTTTTTTGCTTCAGCATGCAGCTCAAGGCAACCTGAACTAAAAAGGAGGTTTTGCCGACTCCTGCGCGCGCTATAACAGCAGCAAAATCTCCTTTTTTTATAATATTATCAGTTTCAATACCTAAAGGGTTATAATCAATAGACTTATGCTCTGTCATATTAACTCCTTGCCGTGATATTTGTCATTTCAAAAGGGTATGCATAATATTATGCAAAATCATCGAGATCAGCCAAAAAACCCTATAGAATCAATTTTTATCAAAAACGCATATCAAAGTATTCGCAAGATACCAATTTCAAGAATAGGAGTACTCTGGAGAGTCAGTTTTCTCTGGCGTGGGAAAGCTTTTTAAACGTTTAATGAAGCATTCTTTATTTTTGACTGTCTTTTAATTTTTTTTGTATCTCCTCAGCTACAGATTTAGGCACCTGTTTGTAGGAAAAAAATTCCATTGTAAACTGAGCCTTGCCTTGAGTTGCTGACCTCAAGACAGTTGAAAAACCGAACATTTCAGCCAAAGGAGCTTGAGTCTCAATGGTGCTCATGGCACCGTCTTCCTGGGAGCCTACTATCATACCTCTGCGCTGATTGAGTAATGCCATAACAGCTCCATTAAATTCATTGGGTGTTTCAACTACAACTTTCATTATTGGTTCATGAATAACAGGAGCAGCCCTGTTATAGCCCTCACGGAAAGCGCCTCTGGCAGCACTTTGAAATGCCATTTCTGAAGAATCTACCGAATGAGAGGCGCCGTCATTAATAACTATCCTGATACCTGAAACCGGAAATTCGAGATAAGGGCCCTTCTTTATACAACTCAAAAAACCTTTTTCACATGATGAAATAAACTGGGTGGGAATGGAACCACCGGTAATTTTATTCTCAAAAACAAATTCTTCGTCAGTAATAGGCTCCATAAACCCGGCAATCCGCCCGAACTGACCCGCACCGCCAGTCTGTTTTTTATGTGTGTAGTTAAATTCGGATCGTCTGGTTATGGTTTCACGATAGGCGACTCCAGGTTGCCCTGTTGTAACATTTACAGCGTATTCCCTTCGCATACGTTCGACATAAACATCCAGATGCAGTTCTCCCATACCTTGAATAATTGTCTCATTGGTATCTTCATCGACAAATGTTCTGAAAGTGGGATCCTCTTTGGTAAACCGGTTCAGCGCTTTGGACATATTAACAAGGGATTTGTTATCATCAGGAAGAAGCGCAAGCGAAATAACCGGATCAGGAACAAACATTGAAGTCATGGATAAATTAAGATGCTTTGAAACAAATGTATCCCCGGAAGCACAGTCAATACCGAAAAGAGCCCCAATAATACCTGCCTTGATTGAAGAAATTTCTTCCATCTGGTTTGCATGCATGCGGACCAGCCGGCCAACCTTGAAAGTTTTTCCGGTACGTATATTTTTTACAGTGTCACCTTTTGAAATCATGCCTTGATAAACCCGAATATACGTTAGCTGTCCATACATGCCGTCTTCTAATTTAAAAGCCAGGGCTACTGTCGGGTCAGAAAGATTATGATTTAGTTTTACAGGAGCTTCTTCCGCATCCATATCAAGAGCTTCATTTTCAATCTCCTCGGGTGATGGGAGAAATTTTAACACCGCATCCAGGAGCGGTTGAATGGCTTTGTTTTTGTATGCAGACCCCAAAAAGACAGGAGTTAGTTTACGCTCAAGGGTTCCGGCCCGTACTGCCCCAATAAGCATTTCAATTGTAATTTCAGAATCTTCCAGAACAGCATCGGTTAGTTCATCAGAAAAAAGAGATGCCTCATCAATTAATTCTTCGCGCATCGATTCAGCTTTATCAAGCAGGTTTGCAGGGATTTTTTCATATCGGAGAATCTCTCCATTTTCACCATCAAAATATATCGCTTGCATGGAAACAAGATCAACAACACCTTTAAAATCTGCTTCCATCCCAATCGGGATTTGCAAGGCAACAGCGTTATGACCAAGTTTCTCTTTCAATTGGTGGGTTACTTTGTCAGGATTTGCCCCGCTTCTATCGCATTTGTTGATAAAAGCGATGCAGGGGACCTTGTATCTCCGCATCTGGCGGTCAACAGTAATCGACTGGGATTGAACACCACCAACAGAGCATAAAATAAGGATAGCACCATCCAAAACTCGTAAAGAGCGCTCGACCTCAATTGTAAAATCAACATGACCGGGAGTATCAATAAGATTGATCTGATAATCATTCCATTCACAAAAAGTCGCAGCAGAAGCTATTGTGATGCCGCGTTCCTTTTCAAGTTCCATAGAATCCATTGTGGCGCCGACACCATCTTTCCCTTTTACCTCGTGAATTGCATGAATTCGATTAGTATAAAAAAGGAATCTTTCGGTTAATGTTGTTTTCCCTGAATCAATATGAGCGCTGATACCAATGTTTCTAGTTTTTTCTATATTATATTCCATAGCCGATCCAAACCCTTTTTATGCTGATGCAAGAATAAAAAACCTATTTGTTATGAAATGAAAATTTTGTCAAGAATTTTATTGCACAGGTAGCATTAATTTAATAGAATAATTAGTTTTCAACATACATGCACAACAAAAAAATAATTATTACAATAAAACGCAGGCTAAAGAATGAAAGCGATATTAGCACTTGAGGATGGTCGTACTTTTAAATGTAAATCTTTTACCGGGGCCGGAGAAGCATCAGGTGAAGTTGTCTTTAATACCGGGATGACGGGATACCAGGAAATATTAACAGACCCCTCATATAAAAATCAGATGGTTGCCATGACCTATCCTCTAATAGGAAATTATGGTACCAATAATGAAGATTTGGAGTCAGACCGGATTCAGGTATCAGCCTTTTTAACCAGGGAATATCAAAATTATCCGAGTAATTTCAGATCAACAGCCTCTCTTGCGGAATATTTAAAAAATTCGGGGAATAATCAACGCGGTGTTCTAGGCATCGAAGATCTGGATACACGGGCTCTTACCAGGCACATAAGAAATGCAGGAGCTATGCGGGCTTTTGTTTCTACTGAAGACCTTGATCCTGTATCATGCGTTCACAAAGCAAAAGAGATCCCTGACATGGCAGGACAGGATCTCGTAAAGGAAGTTACTGCCGGTTCAGTATACCGCTGGGCTGAGGGAAAAAAAATAGCCGTTCTTGAACAGGATATAGATATTAACGGCAAATTGTGGGGAAAAAGCCACGAAAAAAAAAGGATCGTTGTTTTTGATTATGGTGTTAAATTTAATATTTTAAGGTGCCTGGAAATTGCAGGATGTGATTTAATAGTGGTGCCGGCTGCAACCGCAGCAGATGTTGTGAAGGCTATGAAACCTGATGGAATATTTTTATCAAACGGCCCTGGTGATCCGGAACCTGTAACATATGCAATCAATACCATCAAAGGACTTATAGGATACAGACCGATATTCGGGATCTGCCTTGGGTTGCAAATATTGGGGCTGGCCCTGGGAGGAAAAACATTTAAATTAAAGTTCGGGCATCGCGGCGCAAATCAGCCTGTCAAGAATCTTATAACAAAAAAAATAGAAATTACCTCCCAAAACCATGGATTTGCACTCAGCCCGGAGAGTCTCAACAATCTGGATATTGAAATTACCCATCTGAATTTAAATGACAATACCGTTGAAGGATTCAAGCACAAAGAGCTTCCCCTGCAGGCGGTGCAATATCACCCTGAAGCCTCTCCGGGGCCGCATGATGCCGGATACTTTTTTAATGATTTTGTAAGAAGAATAGAAGGTTGATCAAGATAAACTATGCCGAAACGAACAGATATAAACAAAATTTTGATCATAGGAGCAGGGCCGATTATCATCAGCCAGGCTTGCGAATTTGACTATTCAGGCACACAGGCATGTAAAGCCCTGCGTGAAGAAGGATATGAAATTCTACTGGTTAATAGTAATCCTGCTACGATTATGACTGATCCTGAAATGGCTGATCGAACATATATAGAGCCGGTAACACCAGCCACGGTCACAAAAATCATTGAGAGAGAGAGACCGGATGCACTCCTGCCTACGATGGGTGGGCAGACAGGATTGAATACTGCTGTAGAAGTCTATAAAATGGGTGTCCTGGAAAAATATGGGGTTGAGATGATA
>JAERRQ010000117.1 GCA_016735355.1 Desulfobacterales bacterium
TAATTCACGCTGAATATCAAATAGAAACGATCAAGTCAACGTGGCTTTGATTTTGTATGAGAGTAATTGCATAAAAAATGGCATGTTTAATTTGCTTTGAATGGCACAGGTTTCAAGTTACTTGTTTTACTGGTAGGTTATGACTTTTTTTTCTGCTTATCCTGGCTGGACGAAATATCAAGAAATGATTTTAAAGACGGTATGCCTGGCATTGACCGTTGAGTAATATCTGTTATGTCGGCCCCTAAGGTAAGCCATTTTTTAAACTGATTATCAAAACTTGCCTTATAATTTAAGAAAGTTTGAATAGCCTGCTGCAGATATACCTCAAAAAATTCAACCAGCAGGTTGTCGCCATACTGAATAAGTAAATAAAGCAGGGGCACCGGCAATAAAGTGTTGTTATTTTTAGCCTCTTCCATTACAATTTGAGTGAGAACATAAGCAGTGACATCCTCTTTTGTTTTAACATCAACGACCTTTATATTTCGGCCTTTTTTAACCATACCGGCAACTTGCTCCAGAGTGACATATTTGCTTTCTTCCGTGTTGTATAGCCGTCTGTTTGCATATTTTTTTAAAAATACTGTTTCACTCATTATGTCATTTCCGCGATATCATAGTCGTGAGGATTTTATGTTATTCCGCAAAAAAAAAAATATTATATATTAATTTCCAAATTTTTAAATAATACAATAATAGCTTGGAAACAAGAGAAAATTTAAAAAATATAATTAAATATAAAACAGCAAAAAGAATTGTGCGGCGCAACATTTTTTTCTTGACAATCCAGGTGAATGATTTATTATGGAAATAAATTTGCAGGAGTAATATACTTCGGCTAACTAATAATCTAAGGAAAGGGGAGGAAAAGTTATGATGGAAGTTGGGGATATGGCAAAACAGATGATTGATTATCAAAAATCTACTTTTAACAATGTTTTTAATGCCATGAATATGCTACAGGAACAGTCTGAAAAAATGACAATGACGTTTCTAGAACAGAGCCCTGCTATTCCTGAGACGGGAAAAAAGTCTGTTAAGGAATGGAACCAGGCGGTTAAAAAAGGGCGTGAAGATTTCAAAAAAGTCCTTGATGACAACTTTGGTAAAATGGAAACTCTTTTTTCAGATGCAGGCCTAAAAGCATAAAATTTACGTGGAGGGATAAGAATGGATCAGTCAATTTTCATTAAACAGTTTATAGACTTTAACAAGACCACTTTTAATAACATGCTCAATGCCATGGATTTGTTTCAGCAGCAGTCGGAGGGGATGACAGCCTCGTTACTGGACCAGGCGGCCTGGGTTCCTGATGAAGGGAAAAAGGCTATTACAGACTGGATTAATTCAGTTAAAAAAGGTCGTGAAGATTTTAAAAAAATCGTTGATGACAACTTTGGCAAAGTTGAAGATTTTTTGAAGGGGTCAGATTAGGTAGTTTTACTCAGAAACAGATATTTATTGGTAACGTCTATCTATTCCCATTAATCCTGTTTTATTGTTGTTCCTGCAAGAAGCTCCCCCACTTCGCTCTGCGGATGAGGGAGCTTTTTATGGGTTGGTCGATTGCACTAAAACCAAAAGGCGTATATGAGCAGATATGATGGGGACTATAAAATTTTTAATATGCTGGAGCAATTATCTTTATTGTTGCAGAAATATAACAAAATAGAGCGGGCAGCAACGGATAATCTAAAAACCTCGTTTATCTACTGGGGTGGTGTTAATAAGTATTTAAAAGCATTTGCCAGCCCTTTTCGGACCGCTTTAAATGCATTTAATGCCTTGGAAGCAGAAAAGTTGGTTCAGCTCCCGCTCTGGGAGAGTTTCAGGGACTATGCCAAGCTTCTTCAGTTTAACTTGCAGATAGCGGAAAAAGGGCTTTCAGGCAGTACTAAAGCTGTGCAGGAGTATCATCTGAAAAAGTTTGATGAGGCTTGCCATGCATGGTTCAATACAATTCTGGATAAAGACGGTGAAGATATCGCATCTTTTTCCGCCAGGCAATTAAAACTCCTTAATCATCTGGTTTATACCTACCCCGAGGCTATAAAAAATATTGGACAGGAATACGGTATCCACCTTGAGGGCGGAGGATATAAAATAGAAGCGGAGACGGACCGCTTTTATCTCTACCAGGTTCTTCCTCTGGATCCGAAGGTTAAAGTCCGAAAAAACGGAAAGCCGGTTATCATTATTCCTCCGTATGTTTTAGGACCCAATATTCTTGCTTTTCTGCCCCGGGAACGGAAGAGTTATATACACGCCTTTGCCGATCAGGGTATCCCCACTTATCTAAGGTTCACCAAGGAGATCGATGCTACCCCTGCTGTTCAGATCATGACCGGTGAAAACGATGCGCTGGATACGCAGATGTTTTGCAGGAAACTGATATCCAAACATGGAAAAGCGGTTACTCTGAATGGTTACTGCCAGGGTGGTTTTATCGCTGCCGTTGATGTTCTTTCAGGAAAACTTGACGGGCTGGTCGATGCCCTCATAGCCTGCAATAGCCCGATGGACGGCACCAAAAGCGTCTCTTTGATCGAATACCTGCAGCATCTGCCCGAGCGGTTCAGAGATTTAGGTTATGCCGTCAGGACTTTGCCAAACGGCAACCAGGTTGTGGATGGTGAAGTAATGAGCTGGGTATACAAGTTGAAAAGCATGGAAATAGAGGCACCCCTCGTTACCTTTTATCGAGATCTGGCAATGTTTGACAGAGCAAACGGAACTGAGCTGCCAATTAACAAAACTGCTTTGGCCATTAATCACTGGCTGATTTATGACCGCAACGATTTTCCGGTTGAAATTACAAAAATGAGCTTTAACTCTTACACAATCCCGGTAGCCGGGGACGGAACCCTTCCGGTTAAACTTTTTGGGAAAAAGCTGAATTTTAAGCGCATAAAGGAAAAAGGGATAAAATTTCTTATCTGCTGTGGCGATAAAGATGATCTGGTGGACAAGCCCTCAGCTTTGGCTCCGCTTGACTATATCAATGCTGAAGTATCGGTCTTTCCAAAGGGCCATGCTGCAATCGCCACGTCATGGTCCAAGCCTGATTCCAAGTGTGCCCTGCATACCTGTTTTGGCGATAATTACCGTGGACCTGTGCGTTACCAACTCGATTTGGAAAAAGAACTGGACGAAAAATTTGATGGATAAACATTTTTTAGAATTTATAGGTAATTGTTTCATCAGCGCCGCCAAGGGCCAAAAATATATGGAAGATATGGAAAGAGGGATGAGCCGGGGCTTGAACGGTTTTGACGATCAGTTTGAAATGTTTAAAAAGTTTTATGGGCTGGAGCGACTGAAAGACAAGGCTCCGGATTACCCTGAAAACTGGGAAAAATTTATTAAAGACTTTAAAAAACTATTTATAGATTATCTTGGTTTTTTCAGTATGGCATCCTTTGAAGAGCATCTTTCCCTTGTCAATAAATACGAAGCGCTTAAAAAGAAGGCCGACGAGCAGGAAAAAACTATACAAAGGCTGCAGAGCCGGAGCGGTGAGAGTTTAACCGGTCAGGAAAAAATAGCTGAAAACCTTCAATCTCTGATCGATGATCAAACACATCAGTTTCAAAAAATGATGGACAGTTTTGGGCGATTTGCAAAAAGCAGCGCAAAAACATCAGCAAGCCGGAGAAAAAGTCATGACTGATACGGACAAAACAGACCCAGAGGCAAAGTTTTCAGAGTGGTTAAACAGCGCAAATGAGTTTTGGGGATCTATGGGCAAAATATGGCAGGATTCCCTGCAAACAGGCTGTGCTTCGGCCATGCGCGATAAGAGTGATAATGGCGGCAGCCAAAAAGGATGGGAATCGGCATTCAGGATGTGGCGCTTGTTTGCATCGAGCATGACTGATCCCTCATTCTCAGGCACGTTTTTGAAAGGAAGCAATGCCATGCCTGATGCCTTCTTAAAGGTTGCCGGGGCAGGGTTGACAGGTTTTTTACAGTTTTATCAGAAATGGCAGGAAAAAGCAGGACGTATCGGCAAAAGCACCAAAGCATACAGTTTTGATAACTTTGACCGGGAAATGTTTGCGGCCTGGAAGGAGTTGTATGAACAAGAAATCAGGCAGTTTCTGAAAATCCCCCAGTTTGGATTGCTCCGTGGTTATCAGGGAAGGTTTATGGAGGGTTTAGATGAGTTTAACATTTTTCAATCTTCAATGGCTGAATTTATTCATCTTCTCAGCCTGCCTATAGAAAAATCATTCAATGTATTACAGCAGCAACTTGAAGAACTGGAAAAAAACGGTAAATTTCCTTCGGATCCGCATGACATTTACAGACTATGGGTTAAAATACTTGAAGGGCATTTTATGACACTTTTCAAGTCCCAGGAATATGGCGAGTCTTTAGCCAGCGCCCTGAAAGATATGGGATTTTTCATTTCAGCCAAAGACAATCTTTTGCACGATGTTCTGCAATCTCTTCCTATTCCTACCAACAAGGAGATGGATGAACTTTACAAGGATTTTTATCTGCTGAAAAAGAAAGTAAAAGAATTGGATAAAAAATTTGAAGCAGGGGGCAAATAAAATTTTTGAAAATGTTAAACCTGAATATATTATGAGGGAGGCAGCATTTTGGAAGCACCGCGAATTCCTGTAGACCTGATTTTATCTAAACTTGCAGAAGATACGGAAAAGTTTCATGAACGTGTAAAAAAGGGTTCTGATGTTTTATTGGATAAGCTTGATACTCAAATAGCCACCACCCCCTATGATATTGAGTACGAAGAAGACCGGGTTAAACTAAAGCATTACAAACCTGTAACCGAATCATTGCTTAAAACCCCGCTGCTTATTATTTATGCCCTTATTAACAGGGAAACCATGCTCGACCTTCAGCCCGGCAGAAGCGTTGTGCAATCATTTTTAGAGAAGGGAATCGACGTATATATGGTCGATTGGGGTTATCCTACCCGCAAGGACAAGTTTATTACAATCGATGACCATGTCAACGGTTACATGGACAACATTGTCGATTATATTCTTAAAAAACATAAGGTTAAAAAAATTAATCTTATGGGGATTTGCATGGGAGGATCGTTTTGCGTTATGTATTCCGCCCTGCATCCCGGGAAGGTAAGGAACCTGATTACCACAGTTACACCTACAAACTTTGAGACTGATCAGGGGTTGTTGCATATCTGGATGAAATATATAGACGTAGATTCTCTTGTGGACACTTTCGGCAATATGCCGGGAGATATGATGAATTTTGGTTTTTTGATTTTAAATCCGGCCCGACTTATGATCGACAAATATGTCGGATTGCTGGAGAATATTGGCGACAAGGTCTTTGTGGAAAATTTTGTCCGGATGGAAAAGTGGATTTTCGATAGCCCTGATGTCGTGGGTGAAACTTTTCGGCAGTTTGTTATAGACTGTTATAAAAAGAATCTGTTGATCCAAAACAAAATGATGCTCGGAGACCAACGGGTGAACCTGAAAAAAATTACCATGCCGCTTTTAAATATTTATGGCAGATATGATCATCTGGTCCCTCCCGCTGCATGCGATCTCCTCTCTAGTAAGGTGGGAAGCAAAGATGTTCAGGATGATTGCCTTGAGACAGGGCATATCGGAATATATGTAAGTTCCAGGATTCAGAATAAATTGGTCCCCAGAATTGTAAAATGGCTGGAAGAAAGGGATACAATTAAAAAGACAAAACGTAAAAAGGCTGCAACAAAAACAGTAAAAAAAGCTGAAGAAAAAGTTGTCTCCAAACGAAAAAATTAAGGGTCCTAAGTTAAAATAATTATTCTCTAGTAAGGAGAACTGCCCATGATAATAAAACAAAGTTTTTTTAAATCATTCTGTAAAATTTGTAGAGTATTAGGAACCAGCGCCGACGTTAATGAGATTTTGGATCTTTTAATTCAAAACGTGATTGACACAATGGATGGCAAGGCGGCCTGCATTTTTTTGGCGGATGAAGAAAAGAATATATTTGTGCCGGCTGCAGAAAAAGGCCTGTCGAAAAATTACTACCACACAAGGCCGAAGCACGCCAGGAAGATGGTTGAGGATATCCTGAAAGGAGGTCATATTTTTATTTATGACGCCACATCCGATCCGCTGGGGGGAGACTGCGAATCAAAAAAAGCCGAAGGCATCGCCTCCATTCTGGTTGTTCCGGTCATGGTCCGGGATAAAGCCATAGGTGTTTTAACTCTCTATACTTCAACTCATAGGAATTTTACAAGCGATGAGATCGAATTCCTGTCAGCGGTTGCTGAACAGGGAGGAATGACCCTGGAACATGCCAGGCTGCTGGAACAGATCAGGGAGAACAACAAGCTTTTTTTCAGTATCTCGTCAAAGATCAATTCTTCCCTTGATGTGAAAAAGGTCCTTAATATCTTCGCTTCCGAGATCGCACATTTTTTCGAATTAAAGGCCTTGACAATCCGTCTTCTCAGAGAAGATAAAAAAGGTCTGCAGCTTGTGACCAGTTATGGCTTGAGCACTAAATATTTAAACAAGGGTGCGATAAGCATGGGGAAAAATATTAACAAAGTCTTAAGTGGTAGTACAATAAATGTTAAAGACGCCCTTTCTGATGAAAGAATTCAATATAAAAAGGAAAAACAGGAAGAAGGGCTTGCATCTATGCTTTACGCCCCTATCAGGGCCGGTGAAAAGATTATCGGCCTTATGACCCTGTACAGCGGAACCATACGTGAGTTTACTGAAGATGAGATAACCATGGTGAATGCTCTTGCGCTTCAGGGGGGGCTTGCAATTCAGAATGCATCCCTGCATCTGGCGCTCAAGGATGAGATGAAAGGTCTTAAGGATGATATCTGGAGCCATCGCAT
>JAERRQ010000141.1 GCA_016735355.1 Desulfobacterales bacterium
CTTAGTGAGGTTTATCACGGATTACCACACTAATCCGTGATAAACCAAATTATTTAAACTTGACATTGACCATTTTTGAAACGATGTAAATACAGTTGCTTATAAATAGTGGGTTCCGCATATCTTTCACTCCAACCGATATTCCTTACCTGTCATGGGATAAATTATATTCAAAGTATTAGCTAAAAGAGCATCTATATGGTTAAATTAAAATCATACTCTATTCTTAATGGCAGGCTGATAAAAAATTTATCAATAACTAAGAAACTTGCGATAATTATTTTTACTTTTACTTTTTTTCTGGTTGTATCGGCAATTGCAAGCATTATTGCAACCTGGCTTCTGTCTGGAGCCAGGGTTTATGCCATCGGAGAAGGGATCTACTCCAAAGCTCAGAAAGATGCTGTTTGTAATTTATATATGTACGCCTGTTCTCATAACGAAGATGAATTTGAAAAATTTATGGAATCCATGAAGGTGCCTTTAGCACATCAGAAGGCGCGTTTGGAATTGGAAGAAGATAATGCTGATTTAACAGTTGCCTCCCAGGCATTTGTCGAGGGTGGAAACCATCCGGAAGATGCAAGAACCATGTCGTATATCTTCAAATACCTAAGACATGTCAGCTACGTTGACAGAGCAATCAGCTTATGGGCTGATGCCGATCGTTATAACATTGAATTGAAAAGTTTGGGCGAACAATTACATAAAAGCATTTCAAATAATCAAACAAATAAAAATCTTCAGTTGATACTTGATGAGATATATATCCTGAACTCTGAACTGAAAATCACCTTAAATGAATTTTCAGCGGCATGTGGAGAAGCAGCCAGATTATTCAGGAAACTTTTAGTGCATCTTATTATTCTGATAGCCGTCATTTCAATTACAGCCGTCGCCCTGATATCATTATTAATTTTAAATGATATCAGAAGAAAGATATTTTTACTAAAAGAAGGCGCAGATAGAATCTCAAAAAGTCATTATCAGACGAAGATCGATGTATCATCGACTGATGAATTAGGTATGCTTGCTGTAAGCTTTAATAAAATGTCGGACATGCTGCTCCAAACAACAGCAAGCCTTGAAGAAAAAAATAAGCGATTGATAACTACCCAAAAAGAGATGGAAAAAGCTCGAGACAAGGCGCTTGAATCATCCCGTCTCAAAACCGAGTTTCTTTCCAATATGAGCCATGAAATCCGCACTCCAATGAATGCGGTAACAGGTTTTACTGATATGCTCCTTTATACCAACCTGGATGAAGAGCAGATCAATTATGCAAAAAAGATAAAAGTAAGCGGGGCAGCCTTGCTTTCCCTGATCAATGATATTCTTGATTTCTCCAAGATAGAAGCCGGAGAGCTGAACATTGAAAAGGTTATATTTGATATCAAACTTTTAGTTCATGAGGTTTGTAATCTGATTCGGTCAAAGTACAAATCAAAACCGATAAAAATTATGATTCGAATTTCTGAAAAAATTTCGTTTTTAGTAACAGGAGATCCGCAGAGGTATCGTCAAGTACTTAACAATTTGATGGATAATGCCTTTAAATTTACAGAGTCAGGAGAAATTGAACTTGCCATTGATATTGAAGATGAAAAGGATGATTCGATAAAAATTCATGCCACGATTAGAGATACAGGTATAGGTATTCCAAAAGATAAACTGGAGACGATTTTTGCGCCTTTTCAACAAGCTGATGGCTCAACTACAAGAAAGTACGACGGTATCGGTCTTGGTCTTGCGATCTGCAAGCGGATATCAAACCATATGGATGGTGATGTTTGGGCCGAAAGCCCCGCCTTTTATGAATTGAACTCCTCTGCTTCATTAATTCAGGAGGCGGTATCTATAACAGGAGGTCCTGGAAGTATCTTTCACTTTACTGCATGGCTTGAAAAACAGAGATCGTGATTTAATTTATGACTTAATTTATGACTCATCAGTTTTCGTCGATACTATAACTATACATGATTTCTGAAACTTTATAAATGAACCGGTTTATAGACCGGCTTATAGAAAGGTCTTCTGTCAACTTTCATACAATTGGAGAAAAAATTAATGAACGGCATCCATACTATTTTAAATTATAATATTTTAAAAAAAATGGGTCAAAGTCTACACTCCGAAGTCTTTTTGGTCAACAAGAGCATCCAGCCGGAACATCTTTTAGTATTAAAGCGTATCAGACAAAAATTGATAAGATCCCAAAAAGATCTTCACGATCATCTAAAACAGCAGGTTGAACACCTTCAGCAGCTTCGGCTTCCCAAAACAATAAATCCTGATCTGTATATACCTGATGAAAGCGAAATTTTTTTGGTTTGTGAATACTTTGACGGCCAAAATCTTTTTGACTGGAGAAAAGAGAGAGATAAAGTCGAGTTAAACGATTTTTTCAGCATTTCATGTTCCATCGTAAAAATTTTAGAGGGTATTCACAAGGCAGGCCATTTTCATTGCGGAATAAAGCCAAATAACATCCTTATCAATCCAGGCACCCTCGATATCCGGCTGATCGACCTTGTCAGGGTGATTCATTTTAAGGATATCAGTCATTTTATTTATGATGACAGCTTCAGGAATAATACGCTGTGCTATGTTTCTCCGGAACAGACAGGACGAATCAAACAGAGTGTAGATCATTTAACGGACTTTTATTCGCTTGGAATTGTCTTTTACGAGCTTTTAAATGGAGAGCCCCCCTTTGCATCAGATGATCCTCTGGAAATCATTCATTCCCACCTGGCTGAAGATCCGCCTCTTTTGCATCAAGTTAATCCAAAGATTCCTGAAACCATCAGCAATATAGTCGCAAAGCTCATACGAAAGGAACCTGAAAGACGTTATCAGACCGCCCATGGGCTGCTTCTTGATCTCTTGCGCTGCCAGGATGAATACCTGAAAACAAGAAAAATCAGACCCTTTACCCTGGGTCTTAAAGATTATACCAACAGCATAAATATCCCATGCATCATGGTTGGAAGGGATAAAGAAAAATCACTGCTGCTGAAAGAACATGCCAGGTCAATTTCCGGTTCTTTCCGCTGCGTTATGATTTCAGGACTTCCGGGCATCGGCAAGACCCGGCTGATTCAGGAACTCCAACTGCCGATCGTTGCCTCCAAGAGCTATTTTACCCTGGGAAAATTCGATCAGTTCCAGAAAGATGTTCCATACAGTACATTGATCCAGGCATTTTCATATCTTATAGTAACCTTTCTTACCGAAGATTCGAGCAGGATAATGCACAGGTGTGAAGACATAACCAAGGCTCTGGGACCGAACGGTAAACTGATTGCAGATCTGGTTCCGGAACTTGAGCTGATTACAGGCTCTTTCCCCAAGGTCTCCCCCCTGCCGCCTGCCGAAGCCCGCAGCCGGTTTAACCGTACAATAGAAAGATTCATATCCTGTCTTGCCGACTATGACCATCCCCTTACGCTTTTTATAGATGACCTCCAGTGGTGTGATACCGCTTCCTTTGATATTATTGAAAATATTTTTAATAATTACAAAGATTACCCCTATCTTTTTCTCTTGGGGGCTTATCGGCATAATGAAGTTGACGAGACTCATCCCTTGAGCCGAATACTTAAAAAAGTCAGAAAAACAGATACACCCCTGCTTGAACTTCGCTTGCATGAATTGAAATTAAATCATTCAAATGCAATGGTTGCTCATATCATCAAGACTTCTCCTCTGCGGACAGATGCATTAACAAAGATTGTATTTTCAATTTCAGAAGGAAATCCCCTTTATTTGAATGAAAGCATTGCCTGGCTGCACAGGAAAAGACTGATCAATCCAGGAGAAAAGGGCGTTTGGCAATGGGATATTGAACAGATCAAGAAGCATCAGATTCCGGATACAATTGTGGCCTTATTTACAGATAAGATAAGAAGACTGCCGATAAAAACTGTAAAACTGCTTCAGATTGCAGCCTGTCTCGGAGCAAGCTTCAATGCCCTTGACTTGAGTCTGATAACCGGCAGAGAGCTGGATCTTCTTTATCAGGACTTATCTGCCGCATTTGAGCAGCGTGTATTGCTAAAAGGGACTTCACGCCTTAGTTTCTTTCATGATAGAATCCAGGAAGCCGTTGATAAAACCCTTGATGCTGAAAAGCTGCGCGATCTCCACTCATATATTGCCGAATCTTACATAAAAGCTATTCCAAAAGGAACCGAACCGGAAAAGGTTGAGAATCTTTTTTCCATTGTTGAACATCTGAATAAGGGAAGGAAACAGAAACCTGAAAAGGCAATTCGTTATCGAGACGCAAAGCTTAATTATCATGCAGGGGAAAAGGCTGTCGACGCTCTTGCCCTTGAAGCGGCCAATCGTTTCTTTAAAGAGTGCCAAATGCTTTTACCCGAAGATTCCTGGGATACGAATTATGAATTTACCTTTAAAGTATATAAGAGCCTTGCAAGAAGTGAATTGACCCGGGGAAATCAGGAAGAATCAGAAGTTTTGCTCAATCTGCTCCTCGAAAAATCGATTACAGATCTCGACAGGGTAGAGTGTTTATATGAGCAGACAGCCGGCTTTTCTTCACTGGGCTATTTTGAAAATGCTATTGAGACTGCAAACCGAGGCCTTGCCTTCTTTGACAAAGCGATTCCCAAAGATGATGTCCTGATTTTATCAAAGTGTGAAGAACTAATCAAAAAGATCCATAAGAAAAATCCGGATGTATGGAAGACAATTCTTGAAATGGAGCCCACAGATGATAGAGCAATTCGGATTGAACTCGCCATATATAGTGAACTTATTCCCGATTATTACCTTTCCGGAATGGTTTCTCAGCTTTTTCTTTCAGGTATTCAATCCACTCAAAACTGCCTTGCCGGAGGAATGGATGAATCGGTGATATATTCGTTCTGTATTATGGGGCTTTATCTTCAACAGCGAGACAAGTTTGAAATGTCGTTCAGGTATGAAGACCTGGCCGTTGCATTATCTGAAAGATATCCAAATACATTCGGCGCTACCAGGGGAATGAACGGAATCCTTTGGTGCAATGTTCACAATCGAAGCCGTCCGGAAGATATTGTCGAACTATGCCTGGAGAATATACAAAGAGGAAAGACCTGCGGAGATCTTTACAACGGATGCCTTTCTTACGCCCCGCTGATATGGAATTTGATTACCAAGGGAGAGAATTTAAGCAAAACAAAAGAATATGTTTATGAATGTATAGAATTCACCAATAAATATAACCTTTCTTTGTCGTCAGGACTTGCGGAAGCGGTTCTGGCGGGATGGTGTGATGAGATGAACCCAGGCAGAACAGTGACCTCTATCAAGGATATGGAGGATAAAATAAAGCAATGGATTCAGGATAAGCACGTTGTTTCAATCGGTTGTTACTATACATTAAAAGGCATTAGTCTCTATTATCTGGGTAAATATGACGATGCCGTTCTCGTTTTTGAAAAGGCCAGATCATATCTAAGGGGTCTAACCGACAACATACTTAACAGGCTTTGGTTTGTTTTTTATTTTTTAACGATACTAAGATGTGAGAAGAGAAAAGTTTCAACCACTGAAGTAGAAAAGCTGAAGAAAGAATTGGATCTGTGTATGGGAAAAGTTGAAACGTGGTCAAAACAGGGACCGATTCTCAGACCTTATCTTGCGTTAATGAGCGCTGAGAATGTCCGTTTTACCGAGAGTCCTGTCAATAACTTTAAAGAAGCGAGAAATCTTTACTTCGATGCCGCAGATACCGCCCACGAGCATGGTTACATACTCCTCGAAGGCCACATTCATGAATGTTTAGGCGAATTGCTGGCGGCCAGAGGCCAAAGGCAGGCACGGTTTCATATTCAAGAGGCGGCCTTGCTTTACGGCAGGTGCAATGCAGAGCAGAAACTGATCCTCATCAATAACAACTACCCCCAATATCTTATTTCAGAGCAGTGGACGCAAGCTTTGCCGATTCAAGAACTTGATACTTCATATCTTATGAAGGCATCTCTTGCTATCTCGCAAGAACTCGATTTGAGCAAGCTCTTAATAATAATAATGAAATCGGTTATGGAAAGGCAAGGGGCTTCAAGCGGGTATCTTTTCATGGAAACTAAAGGAGAACTCTTTTTGAGAGCTGAAGGGATTAAGGGAAATATCCTCGATGTTGCATTAAAAAATGAACCTCTCCCTCATGCCAGGGGTTTGAGCCATGCCATTGTCCGTTATGTTCATCGCACAAAAAAAACCGTGATCCTTGAAAATGCTATGGCTGGAGGATCTTTTGCCTTTGACGAAGATGTTCAGAAATTGAAAATCCGTTCAGTCTTGTGTTTGCCGATAATGAAACAGCGAGAGATGATGGGAATTCTTTACTTGCAAAACAATATGATCAGCTCAATGTTTACAAAAGACCAGGTTGAGTTCACCAGTCTTTTAACTTCCCAGGCAGCAGTTTCTATGGAAAATGCCATACTGGTTGAGGAGTTGAAGAAGGTTGAAAGGCAGTCGCTGTAGGAAGAGAAATGGGGTCACCCATTAAAGGTTAAGAGCCCATGAATTTTTAAACAGGCTCTTATAATGCCAAAAGCTTGCTTACTATCAGATAGATTGGCATCATGTACTTTTACTACAAGGGGAAATCCTAAAGTATCTACAACAAGATGGCGTTTTCTACCTTTTATCTTCTTATTT
>JAERRQ010000180.1 GCA_016735355.1 Desulfobacterales bacterium
ATCCTGCATGGCTGCGTTACGAAAGCGTAGAAATATCTTGATATTCCTACGCTTTCGCGCCTTGCCAGCCAGGCGCCTCAACACTTAAAATTGCTAACTTATTTTTGTGCGAACCCTAAAGATAGATTGTAACTGTTAACCGTAAACCGACAACCGTGAACGGTTACGATAGATTTTTCATGTGAAGTTCATTACCTGAAAAGCCGGAGCTCTGAAAACTCTATCAGAACATCCGGCAGAACATCCGGCTTTTTGGCAAAAACACGGTTTATTTGTTAAAAAAGCCCTTAAGCTTGTCTGTGGATTTGAAAGTTTCTTTTACGGCGCTGTCAATATCGCCTTTTTCAAGGGCTTCCTTGCTTTTTTCAAGATCTTTTTTGCCCTGGGCAATGGACGCCTCGCCCTTTGCCCTTAATTCCGCAACATTTTTTAGCAGCATTTCACGATTGTCCGCCACGCAACCTTTGAGACTCTTGAATATCTCTTTATAATAGAGTTCAATTGCCTCTCCTATGGTTATCCCGCCTTCATTGCGGCCGATTCCGGTAAGATGGATATCCGGGAGCTTCAGGCTCGCCACCTCCTGACCTCCCAAAATAATATCAACAAAGCTGTTCTGAAAAATAAAGTCGTCTATAATAACCTTTTTTCGAGGACTTGACTTTTCTTCCTTTCCTGCCGTTTCAGCTGTTTCTTGTTGGGCCCCTTCAGATTTCGAAAACTTAGCAATGTTGTCCATAATTTTCTTCTGGTTATCTCCGGCAAGGCCCTCCCATGTTATTTTGGCGCCATCTATCAAGATATTTCTTACCACTACAACGTCACTAAAGACCGTGCCTGTATCAACCTTTACGCTGACCTGTCCGAGTTCAAAAGCTCTTTCGGAGCTGAATCCCGGTGGATTGCCGATAATAAAGCCTCCTATGCCTGCCTGCCCGGACAAAAGGCTGATATCCACGTCTGCCAGTCGGACATCACCGCCCGTGGCCTTGGGGCCTATGGTTTCAACACCTGAGCGGATAATGCTTCCCAGCATGCTGTAAAGTATAATTACCCCTATGATCAAAACCAGCACGATCACCGATCCTGCATAAAAAAGCTTTTTCATCATTTTTCTCCTTAAAAATTGGGCGCCCTAAGGCAGCGTAAGTCTCCTACCAGAACATCCAGTTTTCCGTATACAAAATATAAATCCCTAATCCTAGGTTGGTTATTGCGTGGGCTGCAATACAACCCCCCAGTTTTTTCTGACGGATCATCAATAAATTGTAAATAACACCGGCCGCAATCCCTACAAATACACGATGGTGCTCTAATCCAAAAAGGATTGCCACACCTATAAATGAAAACCAGGTAAAAGTGCCCGGAGGGACAGCGCGAAAATCCTGATTAATAAGGTAGCGCAAGAAAAAAGAACGCCAAAAGAGTTCTTCCATAATCGGGACAACCACTGCCGCTCCGATAATACGCACGGCAATCAAGCTTATCACAGCCGCCTGGGACCAGCCGAAGGCATAGGGGTTAAAGCCGGTATGCTTGCCGAACTGAGGCAGATATTCTTCCGGCAAAATCCAGATCAGCAACACCAGAAGACCGAGCAAGATAGCTGTCAAATATTCAAAGAATGAAAGTTTTGGAGAAAAATCGGGTTTATACTCATGCCTCCAGAACCAGAGCAGGAGTCCGACAATAACGGTTCTGCCGATATATAGAATGTGGGTACAGGATGGAAAAAGACGGGCCGTCTCAGTCAGAATTAAAAACAGAGCAAACGGAAAAACATAAGGAAACCAAGGTCTTTTTAAAATTTGCAACATATATATTTTTGTGGTCGGGGCGAGAAGATTTGAACTTCCGACCCCTTGAACCCCATTCAAGTGCGCTACCAGACTGCGCTACGCCCCGACTGCTTACTTAATTAACAATTTACTTTTATTATGTCAAGAAACGACTTTAGGGAACAGGACGAAATAAATGTAAATTCCGATGAAAATTATTTTCAACCCCGAACATCCTTATTGTGTCAGTAAGCGGCCTGCCGAAAAGAAAATCGAGCATTTCCGGATCCATTCCGCTTCGATCTATGATCAACCGCCTGAAGTGCATCTCATAGTTAATAATATCAATAAGCATTTTCATAGAATCGGTTTTTTTATCTCTGTTATAAAGGCTTACAAGATTTTGTATTATATCATAGGAGCATCGTTGCTGATGTTCTTCAACAAGATCCCATAATCCGGCAACCTTGTATATCAAATCTTTTCTGACAAGACGGTTTTTAGAATATATCCGTTCAATTTCTTCCGTATCCCAGCATTTCAAGACCCTGCATTCTAATGCTCTGTGTTCATATATTTTACAAATATTATCTTTTGGGTTAAAAAATCTACAGGATAGGGTATTGCCTTGTCCCTTGATTTTAATTATATCCGTAGCAGCAGGTTGTATTGATCTTCTGATATTATCGTTTGCAGGTTCCCCCTTCCTGATTGTAAAAAGGTGCTTTAAAGGTATCATGCCGCCTTCGACCAACTCCCTGTCTTCCAGATGTAAAGAAGGTCCACCTTTTTTACAGCATGTACCGCAACGCCTGCACTTGTCAATTCCCGAATTTTCACTTATTATTTTTGTCATCAAACCACCTGCTGTTTCACACTGCACCCTAAATCCTGTCAAAAATAAAGACCCGGCCATTTTTTACCCTCAGTCGATCCTCGGCAAACAGCTTTATACATTCAGAATAAAGCTCCCATTCAAGCTCCAGACCCTTTTTTTTAATCGAATCGAGAGTGTCATTCCCTGCAATCCGGAAAGCTCGCTGCCCGATAATAGGCCCGGAGTCTTCGCCGTAGTCGATAAAATGCACCGTACACCCTCCTACTTTGCATCCGTACCTGAAAGTGTCGCCATATCCGTCCACGCCCGGAAAAGCCGGCAGCAGAGCCGGATGGATATTCATTATCCGAGGTTTTTCGGGTTCAATATTAATCCGGTCAATAAAATAGGGCGTCAGATTTCTCATAAAACCTGCAAGTATAAGCAGATCAAAAGAATAACGCTTCATATTTTCTATAAGTTTCGCTTCCGCTGCAGCTCTTGTAGCTAAAAAAAACTTGATAACTTGGGGGTCATCCTCTGGAAATATATTCTGCTTTGCCATAATTTCATCCAGATCTAAATCTGCGGGTAAACAAAAGTTTTCCAGATTATTTTTATAATCCTTGATAATTGATCTATAATCTACAACAAAGGTTGGTATGTTATGTTTTTCACCTCTTTCAAGTCCGTATGCATCCGGATTATCGGAACCGATAAATACAACACTGCCGTTTATAGCTCCTGATTCACACGAATCAATGATTGCTTGAAGATTTGTTCCGCCTCCTGATACAAGCGCTCCTATGCTGATTTTTTTATTCATATATTCGGCCTCCATAAAAAGGACAGGGCAACCGCATTTGGCAAACCGTAACAAAGCGGAATGGATGGAATTATTTTGGAACGAGTTCACACGATCCAAAATAATTTTATCCATGCAGCGGTATTATGGCACAATCCAGCCAAATGCGGTTCCCCTGTCAAAAAGGATAAATTCTGTTTTACATTTTATATAAACCGGATATACTACAAAGTTAAGCCTTTTTTTAATATAGTAATATAACTCAAGGAATCATGAGATGAACTCACTGGTACTGGCAGGGCTTGTCATGGGCGGTTATTTATTGGCTTACCATACCTACGGCAAATTTCTGGCGCGAAAGATTTTCAAAATTAATCCTGATGCTGTATGCCCCAGCACCGCATTTCAGGATAACTTTGACTTTGTACCCACCAAAAAAGAAATCCTGTTCGGGCACCACTTTACATCCATTGCCGGCCTGGGACCTATTGTAGGCCCTGCCATCGCAATAATATGGGGATGGGTTCCGGCTGTTATCTGGATTTTCTTCGGAGCCATATTTTTCGGTGCTGTGCATGACTTTGGCGCGCTTATAATCTCACTAAGGGCAAAGGGCAGATCCATAGGAGATATTACAGGCGATGTTATCAACGCGAGATCACGAATTCTTTTCCTGCTGATCATATTCTTTGCTCTTTTGATAGTAATAGCCGTTTTCGGACTGATCATGGCGATACTTTTTACCATGTACCCGGTTGCTGTGATACCGGTCTGGTTTGAAATAATTATAGCTTTCTGCCTCGGGCATATTGTCTATAAAAGAGGGATCGATATATTATGGCCAAGCATAATTGCCGTTATTATCATGTATTTGACCATAGTTGCCGGCGTTTATTGGCCTGTTGATTTAAAAATCATATTAGGCATCAGCGCCGAATATGAACTCATAACATGGATTATCATTGTGCTTCTATTCAGCTCCTGGCTTGCTTCAAGCCTGCCGGTGCAGACTCTTATGCAGCCAAGGGATTTCATTAATTCACATCAGCTCTTGATTGCAATGGCTTTACTCTGTTCGGGTATATTAATAGCTCATCCTTCTATAGTAGCTCCGGCTACCAACTTTTCTGTTAAAGGTGCGCCGCCGATTCTACCGTTTATCTTTGTTATAATTGCTTGCGGCGCTATTTCCGGATTTCACTCTCTTGTAAGTTCAGGCACAACATCCAAACAGTGTGCCAGTGAAGCTGATGCTCAGTTCATAGGATATGGCAGCCTGCTGATGGAAGGAACCTTGGCCACCCTGGTAATTATTGCAATCTCAGCAGGCATCGGCCTTGGACTGCCCGGAAGCAGCGGGGAAATATTAATCGGAAAGGCGGCTTTTATACATCACTATTCAAGCTGGGAAGCTGCAAGCGGACTCGGATCAAAACTCGGAGCATTTATTTACGGTTCCGCCAACATGATTCAAGTATGCGGCATACCAAACGACATAGCTATTGCAATTATGAGTGTTTTTGTTGTCTCATTTGCTTCCACTACCATAGATACGGCAACTCGTATACAGAGGTATGTAGTTGTTGAACTGGCAGGCTCGTATAATTTCAAATTTTTGACAAAACGTCAGGCCGGGACTGCTTTTGCCGTCATTACAGCCGGTTTTCTGGCTTTTTATGACGGAACAGGCAAGGGCGCTCTAAAACTTTGGCCTCTTTTCGGTTCCGTAAATCAACTCCTGGCATCTCTTTCTTTGATGATAATAACCATTTATCTGGCTAAACAAAAGATCAGGGCTGTTTATACATTCCTCCCAATGATATTTATGATTGTTATTACGTGCTGGGCTCTGATTCTTAATTTAAATAATTTTTTTCTTACCGGAAATTGGCTCCTTTTTTTTATAGGAATTTTTATTTTTGCCCTCCAGGTATGGTTGATTATTGAAGGTTTGATTATATGGAAAAAGATAAAAAGCTTACAATAATCACAACCCATATTAATGCCGATTATGATGCGCTGGCATCTATGCTTGCCGCCCAAAAACTCTACCCGGGTTCTATTTTGGTCTTTCCAAGGTTTAATGAAAAAAATCTTAGAAATTTTTTTATCCAGTCCATGGGATATCTTTTTAACATGGCGGATATAAAAAATATTAATTTTGACCGGATAGAGCGCCTGGTTCTTGTGGATACGCGGCAGCCCGGCAGAATCGGTGATCTGGCCTCGGTTGCCGAAAAAAAGGAGGTGGAAATACATATATATGATCATCATCCTCCCATGCCTAATGATATTAAGGGCAATCACGAGGTTCTGCAGTTAACCGGCTCCACTGTAGCCATACTTACTGAAATAATAAAAAATAAAGGGATAGATATATCCGCGGATGAAGCCACAGTAATGTCTCTTGGAATATATGAGGATACCGGTTCTTTTACATATTCATCAACAACCGTAAAAGATTTTATGGCCGCTGCTTTCCTTCTCTCCAAAGGAGCAAATCTGAATATTGTGTCCCAAATGATAGCAAGAGAGATAAATGCCCAGCAGGTAGGGTTGCTCAACGATCTGATACAGGCCGCCTTGCATAATGACATTAACGGCATCGATATCGTTATCTCGTCTATTATAACAAACACGTATATATCTGATATTGCCTTTCTGGTCCAAAAGATGATGAATATGGAAAGGCTGGATGTGATTATTGCAATCGTTCAAATGGAAACTAAAATATATGTTGTGGCAAGAAGCAGAGTGCCGGAAGTAGATGTGGGTTCTATCCTGACTCTAATTGGCGGAGGAGGCCATGCTTATGCGGCTGCTGCAACTATCCGCGACAAGACCATAGCGCAGATTGAACAGCAGTTGTTTGAAATTCTGCACAAAAAGGTAACGCCGCTAAGGATGGCCAAAAACATTATGTCATCGCCTCCGATTACTATTAATGCGGATGTCTCCTGCCAGGATGCCAATAACCTGCTTACCCGTTATAATGTAAACGCTCTCCTGGTTACAAAAAGCAGCAAGATAAAAAACCGCCTGAATAATCTTGTCGGTTTTATATCCCGCCAGGTTATTGAAAAAGCCTTATTCCATAAGCTGGGACAAGCACCGGTTGCGGATTACACTACAACGGAAATCGCCATTGTCGACCCTGATGCCGATTTGTCGAAAATTCAGGAAAAAATAATAGAAAACAAGCAGCGAATTCTTCCTGTTGTTGACCATGGTATAATAAAAGGAGTTATTACACGCACAAACCTTCTTGATATCCTGGTAAAAAATTCAATAAACAAAACTGATCAATTGCCGGGAAAAATTGATCAGTATGTTAACGCACGAACAAGAAATGTTGTTAAATTTATGCGGGAGAGACTTCCTGAACGTATTCTCGATATACTTGAGACCATAGGTCGGGTGGTTGATAAAACAGGCTGCAAAGCCTTTGTTGTGGGAGGATTTGTACGCGACCTTTTTTTATATAAAAAAAATGACGATATCGATATTGTTATAGAAGGTGACGGCATTGCATTTGCAAAACAATACGCAAAGTTAGTTGGCGGGCGTGTTCATTATTATAAAAAATTCGGCACTGCAATAATAACACACCCGGATGGTGTTAAGATAGATGTGGCTTCTGCAAGGCTTGAATACTACAAATTTCCGGCAGCTCTGCCGACTGTTGAAATGAGTTCTCTAAAGCTGGATCTCTTCCGGCGTGATTTTACAATCAACACACTTACCATTCAGCTTAGTCCCGATAAATTCGGAACATTGATAGATTTTTTTTCAGGTCAGAGGGATATTAAGGATAAAACTGTAAGGGTGCTGCATAATTTAAGCTTTGTAGAAGATCCGACGCGTGTCTTCCGCGCCATAAGATTTGAACAGCGCTACGGCTTTACCATAGGCAGGCTTACCTCCAACCTTATAGAGAATGCAGTTAAAATGGATATTTTTAAACGCCTCAGCGGCAGGAGAGTATTTTCGGAACTGCGTCAAATCCTTCAAGAAGACGATCCCCGGCCGGCAATAAAAAGGCTTGCCGATTATGACCTTTTAAGGGTAATCCATCAGACTATAAAATTGAATCAGAAAACCGTCGAGCTTTTAAACTCTGTCAAAAATGTATTGTCCTGGTATGACCTCCTGTTTATTGAAGAATCATATATGCAATGGGCAGTCTATTTTCTTGTTTTAATCAGACGTTCGAATCAGCATGTATCCGATGAAATTTGCAAAAAGCTTGAACTTTCGCCGGAATTAAATACTTTTTTTTCAAAAAAACGTATACATGCTGAAAGTTCCCTTTCCCTTTTGGAAAAAAACAGGGTAATCTCAAATAGCATGCTTTATAAGCAGCTTTCAGCGTTTAAAACGGAACTGATACTTTATATGATGGCATCTGCAAGAGAGGAAAGGATCCAAAAGGCCATTTCCGGCTATTTTACCAAACTCAGATACGTCAAAATTTCGATAACAGGTAAAGATCTCATAAATATCGGCCTGAAACCGGGTCCCATATTCAAGAAAATACTTCAGGCTGTTTTGGATGCAAAATTAAACGGTATTGTCAAAACACGTAAAGAGGAACTTAAATTTATAAGCAACTATGTTTCATAATCCCGACTTCAATCTACTGGTTTTAAAAATTACAGCGCTTCTTTTTGCCGTGACCATTCATGAAGTGGCTCATGGTTTTGTAGCGTACAGGCTGGGTGACAACACCGCAAAACTCGCGGGCAGGCTCACATTGAACCCGATCAAACATCTGGATCTTTTCGGTTCCTGTATTCTCCCGTTAATTCTGGCTGTTTCCGGTTCTCCCTTTCTTTTTGGATATGCCAAACCTGTTCCGGTCAACTTTAACAAAATAGGTTATTTCAAAAAAAATATTATCTATGTTGCTTCAGCAGGAGTTGCGGCAAATATATGTTTAGCGGTATTCGCCGGAATATTCTTTCAAATTATGTCAAGCATACAACCATTATGGTATAATCTTTTTTTTGGATCTCTGCTGCTTGATCTCTATTATCTCCTCGC
>JAERRQ010000070.1 GCA_016735355.1 Desulfobacterales bacterium
CATTACCAATTAAATTTCACTCTTCTGTCAGCAAAATTAAATATAAAGTGAAGCTTTCTCGAACTACATTATTCAGTTATAGAGATGTTCATACTGCACATATTCCATCATATCCAAGGAATGGGCATCTACCATGGATTCACTGACTTCCACAGATTTTAACAGATTTTTGTTATCAGAGGGTGAATATTATATATTGACAGCTCCCAGGTGCAGCTTTCCATAGGACTTTTGTAAATTCAATAAGAAATAACACAATTTCCAGGCATTTTTGTGACACTAGGTCAGGAGTAGACCCAAATCCAAGTTGATTGGATGTTAAGCAGACAGCCTGCATAAAGAGCAGTTTTCCATATCTGCTTGTATTTTTTTTAAATCGGGAGCCTGCTTTTTAACCGGTTGCCCCCAGGTTGTAATTATGTTAAGACTTTTTTCCGAACAGTCAAAGCCCTTGAACCCTATTTCGTGAATATATTGCAAATGATTCTTTAAATATTCTGCGACCTGTGCAATATATAACGACTTTGTTTGTGATCTATATTCTGACGATACGGGCATTATACAACCTGTTATAAATTTTCACGGTAAAAACCTTCGGTAGAGGTACTATATACTATAGTGCGCCTCCCTTGGGTGTGCTTTTTCATCCTTGTGAAATTAATTATCTGAAAATTTATAATAAAACAAAATTAAAAACTAATTTTAATATTATTTTATTAGTTAAAAGTCAAATCAAAATAATCATAGATTTTCAGATAATTACCAGATTTTAAAATTTGGCACAAGGTCAGAGGGAGAAAGGCGCAGGGCAACCGCATTTGGCAAACCGTAACAAAGCGGAATGGATGAAATTATTTTGGAACGTGTGCTGTTTGAGTATATTAGAGCTTGTTAAGAAAAAACAGGTTTATTGTCAGCATTTTTAATTTTATATATTGCAATACCCTTAACCTGATTTAAATTCTTGCCTCTGTTTTTTCTTTACAAGCTTTTATATACGAGTTCACACGATCCAAAATAATTTTATCCATGCAGCGGTATTATGGCACAATCCAGCCAAATGCGGTTACCTTGAAGCAAGGCGTATCATGATACTCCGACGACCGATAACGCAGTGAAATTATTTCATATGGAAGAGCCGGTTTAAAAATGTTCAATTTTGTTCGAGGTCGAGAAAGGCAAAAAATTTAACCACAGGAATAGATATGGCAGGGTAACAATATGATAGTAGACGGCAAACAGATCAGACCCATTTGGCTGGATAAAGATTTAAAGACTGTTAAAGTTATAGACCAGCGTATGCTCCCCCATGAATTCATTGTAGCCGACTTAACAACGGTTGATCACAATATTCAAGCCATCAAGGAAATGTATGTAAGGGGGGCACCGCTTATCGGCGTAACTGCAGCTTACGGAGTATACCTTGCCACACTGAATGCCCCTGATAACAATATTTCGGACGAATATATTCAAAAAGAATGCAACCGGATTAAGGCAGCCAGACCCACAGCCGTTAATCTTGCATGGGGTGTTGACAGAGTTTTGACGGAAATAAAAAAAACAAAAAACAATAAGGATAAAATTACGGCAGCAAGAATTGAAGCTCAAAATATAGAAGAGGAGGAAGCTGAAAACTGCCGCAAAATAGGCGAGCACGGTTTATCCCTGATAAAAAACATAAGCAGCTCCAAAAATGGGGAAACAGTCAATATTTTAACCCATTGCAATGCAGGATGGCTTGCATGTATTGAATATGGAACAGCTACTGCTCCGATTTATACTGCTTTTGACAATGGCATAGATGTACACGTTTGGGTGGATGAGACAAGGCCTTTGAACCAGGGCTCCAGACTCACAGCATGGGAACTTGGCAAACACGGGATTAAACATACCGTCATTACGGATAATGCAGGTGGACATCTGATGCAGCACGGAATGGTTGACATTGTGATTGTCGGTACGGACAGAACCACATACACAGGAGATGTTGCCAATAAAATAGGGACATACCTAAAAGCGCTTGCCGCCCAGGACAACAATATCCCGTTTTATGTAGCTTTGCCATCCAGCACTTTTGACTGGACTTTCAGGGATGGAATAAAAGAGATACCGATAGAAGAACGTGACCCCGACGAGATAAGATATGTACAGGGTATGAATCAGGGGGTAACCAAAAATGTTCTTGTTCCACCGCAAAGCAGTCCTGCCGCAAACTTTGCCTTTGATGTTACACCTGCAAGGCTTGTTACCGGTTTTATTACGGAAAGAGGAATATGCAAAGCGGACGAAAAAAATATTCTTAAACTTTTTCCGGAAAAGGACTAAGGAGCGGGGACACTATGGGAAACGATCAGATGCTAACCGAACTTGAAAAACAAATTATAGCAGCAATTCAAGGCGACATACCAATTTGTAAGCACCCGTATAAAAAACTTGCCGAAAAGACAGGGGTCTCTGAAAAGAGATTCATAGAGACCCTAAGCGACCTTTGTTCCAGAGGTATAATACGCCGTTTCGGAGCTACAATAAGGCACCAGCAATCAGGTTTTAATGCAAATGCCATGGTCGCATGGAATGTAGATGAGGCACATATAAATACCGTGGGCGAAAAGCTGGCTTCATTCAAACAGATCACACACTGTTACAGAAGAAATCCCCACAATGGATGGCCGTATAATCTTTATACAATGATTCATGGTAAAGATGAAAAAGCTTGCCGGGAAACAGTAGACAAAATATCCAAGAACAATTTTATTAACAATTACACCATTCTCTTTTCCCGCAGAGAACTTAAAAAAACATCCATGTGTTATTTCCCGGACTTTTAAGACAATGTATGTTCATCAGCGGCTTACCAGTGCGTAAAAATTCACCCGAAATCCTTCTGATAAATCCCTGGATCCATGACTTTGCAGCATATGATTTCTGGGCCAAACCTGTCGGCCTGTTGACTCTTGCCTCTATATTGAGGCAGCACGGGCTTAACGTTTCTTACATGGACTGCCTGGACAGGTTCCACCATAATATGCCAAAAACAGATCCGCATGCCAGAAATGGCCGCGGCCCTTATCTGAAAACAAGAGCGCTCAATCCTGAAGGCCTCCACGACGTAAATAGAAATTTTTCCAGATACGGAATAAAAAAAAGATGGTTCATAGAAGATTTGAGGGCCACTCCCCGGCCGGATCTTGTACTTGTCACATCTTTAATGACATACTGGTATCCCGGCGTTAAAGAAACAATAGAAATTATAAAGGAAATTTTTCCAAAAACTCCGCTTATTCTTGGGGGCATATATGCAACCCTCTGTTATTCCCATGCCTTGCAACAATCCGGAGCCGATATTGTTGTAAAGGGGCAAGGGATCGAAGAACTGCTTGAGCTAACGAAGAAATTAACGGGTTTTACCCCTGTAAACAAGCAAGGCGGTCCGGAATTCAACGCCGATATCCTCGACACTTATCCATATCCTGCGTTTGACCTTCAGCATCAGGTAAACTATGTCCCCCTGATCACCTCCAAAGGATGTCCTTTTGCATGTTCATACTGTGCATCCAATTTTTTAAATCCCGGCTTTAAGCAGCGCTCTCCAGAATCGGTGATACAAGAGATAGAATACTGGCATAAAAAATACAAAGTAAAAGATTTTGTATTTTATGATGACGCCCTACTTGTAAATTCCGCGAATCATGCAGTCCCGATGCTGGAAGGTATAATAAAAAAAGGATACAATATCTGTTTTCATACTCCCAATGCGATTCACATGAGGGAAATCACGGAAACGAATGCAATATTGATGTTCAAGGCCGGATTCAGGACCCTGCGTCTGGGACTTGAAACAACCTTGTTTGAAGACAGATCTTCAATAGATCGCAAGGTTACGGAATACGACTTTAAAAAAGCTGTAACCTGTTTAAAAAGCGCAGGCTTTAAAAAGAATAATACCGGCGCATACCTGCTGGCCGGCCTGCCCGGGCAAACCATTGACTCTGTTAAAGCTTCAATCAAAACAGTAAAACAAACCGGCATAACCCCTATTATTGCATATTACACTCCCATCCCTCATACGGAAATGTGGTCAAGGGCTGTGGCTTCATCCCGTTATGACCTTGAATCGGATCCGATTTTTACAAATAAGGCGATCCTGCCATGCCGTCTTGATCCGTTCTCGTGGGAAACGATTTCATCTTTTAAAAAACTTGTATTCTCCTAACCCGGACAAGCCGGAACCAAACAAATTTGAGAAAAAAATGATCACGAAATCACGTGTTTTGTGGTATCTACGGCTCGTTTCTCCTACGGCTATATGCCCTCTGCTGACTTCTCCCATGCGGTCAGAGCAGGTTGCCGCCTCAGCAGGGCTACTACCTTCCGAAGCATCATACATTATGTTTTTATATCCATCTGCCGACTCAATGCACGAACTATCATATTCTCAACATCGGGATTAGTTTTAATAAAATGGATTTGGATATCAGGGTGTTGGTTCTGAAATACCCGAAAAACTTGATCTGCGAAAGCTTGTCCTATTTGGTCTATTCCTTCAAAATCAAAAATTACTATTTTAAATTTATCTATCCGAGCCAAAAGTCGCTTTGCTTGTGAACGGGAAACAAGTCTCTCATTTCCATAACGAGCTAATGATACAGGTACAACTGTTTTGTCAAATCCATAATCTTCCCCACAGGCAAATTCATCAAATATAGCTTTAATTTTTCTGGGTGAATTATTTGACATCTTCATAAAAACTGTTGTTCCATTACTTGGCCTACTCCTCTCCATTATCCAGTCTTCTGGCTTATTATACTCGTGCGAAAAATAAACTTCTCTGGAGAGAATGGCATATTCGTCAAACATTCTGGAAGAAAAAAATATCCCCTCGCCTGTGTGGTTATCGGGATCAGTTGTCAATTTACCTTTCGCAAGTTCTAAAACTGCATGGCGTTCATCGTTCAATTCAAGTATGTTGCAAATTCTCGTAAAAATTCCTAACCCATCATCAGTTGTAATTATTTCTGAAGATACAGGTGTTTTTTCAATCGTAATTATTGCGTGATTACCTTGTGAATGGTCAATTGCATTATTTAGCATCTCTGTAAAACCATAATGCCATATATCTAATACATTGTCCGGTAGGGCGCCAAGTTTTGGAGCTACAAAATCCCGCCATATCCGATCTTCTTCAAGACCAGATAAATCAAAGCTTTCTGTAACTTCAACGAGTGGATGAAGCCTGTAAACTCTATTTCGAGTATTTCCGTCTGCAATTATAGATTTTTGTTCAACCAATCTTTTGACATGGACATTAACTGCTTGTCGAGAGATATCAAATTCATCAGCAGTAACTTGAACAATATCATTGGCATGAGCTTCAACATTGTTTATAATAAATTGTCGGATAGCTTCTCCACGATCACGTACACCAACCATAACAACCTCCATTGTCAATATTATT
>JAERRQ010000021.1 GCA_016735355.1 Desulfobacterales bacterium
ACGCTTATCTTCTCGGCTCCGGCCAGCAGCACACTTCTCATATCATCCACGCTGCGGATGCCGCCGCCAACCGAAAAGGGTATAAATATGGTTTTCGCCACCCTTTTGACAACATCGAGCATGATATCCCTTTTTTCGTGGGAGGCGGTAATATCGTAAAATACGATTTCATCCGCTCCCTCTTCATAATAGAACCGGGCCATATCCACCGGATCGCCGATATCCACATTGTTCTGAAACTTGATTCCTTTGGTTGTTTTTCCTTCCCGGACATCAAGGCAGGGTATTATGCGTTTGCTTAACATGATTTGTTTTTAATATAAGTAACCGTTCACGGTTTACAGTTATCAGTTCACGGTTGAAAAAACCAAAAAATTTTGAAATTTATAGCTAAAATGTTTCAATCATTAAGCTTCGATCATCCGTTACTATCTGGGTTTCCATGCAAAACTTGGGAATCTTTTACGCAGAGCCTTGTAAAGGCAAACTTTTGGTTCCCAGTTTAGAATTCGAGTTTTGCTATGTTTTTTAACCGTTAACTGTAAACCGACAACCGTGAACGGTTTTTAATATAATTTGCTCCGGCAAAAGTTGTTTAAAATTTTGAGACCCGGTTTGCCACTCTTTTCAGGGTGAAACTGGGTAGCGAATATATTGTCAAATCCGATAATCGAGGGGAAGCTAATCCCATGGTCGGTCTTTGCCACAACATGTTGCTGATGTGCAGGGGCCGGGTAGAAACTATGCACAAAGTAGAACTCATCATCATCTTTCAGACCTGCTAAAAGAGGGTGATCCTTTTCAGGATGAATCCGGTTCCAGCCCATGTGGGGGATTTTAAGCTTAAGCCCGTCTTCAGAAGTCATGTTTTCCGGAAAGGGCTTGACTGATCCTTCCATGATCCCGATACATTCGGTATCATTTTCCCGGCTGGATTGCATGATAATCTGTGTTCCTAAACAGATACCCAAAACAGGTTTTCCGTCGGAGAAAGCTTTTTTAAGAGCCTGGTCAAGTCCAAGCCGCCTTAAACTCTCCATTGCAGAACCGGCTGCGCCTACTCCTGGAAAGATTATCCTTTCAGCTTCTGAAATCAAGCTGATATCATTGGTAATTTTACACTTAAACCCCAAATGGGTCACGGCATGGGCAACGCTTGTCAGGTTACCGGCATTATAATCTATTATGGCAATCATTTATTCGCTATGGTTTTTGATTTATATAATCAGGATTCGTTTTTACCGCTTTATATATTTTTAACAGTATGATAAGTCAAGAAAGACTTTTAGGGAAAGTATACCCAAAGGCTCTGCATATGTTCTAAAATTTCAAAGAACTTTGTATAGACTTTACTTGACAATTAGAACTTTTTTTGCCTAAATGTTATATGTTTATACATACAGCCAATGGAGACCGGCTTTGGTAAAAGATAATGAAATTTCCTCTACAGAGAAACTTCTTGCACTGATTCGCGATGAAAATACCGGAGAACCTGAACCGGCGTCCAAGGTTGTTCCCTCAAAAACATCCAGGGGTATAAGCCCTTTTGTACCCAAACCCCGTTCCTCAAAGCAGATTATTAACGTAGGCCTTTATTTCAGCAATGAGAACCTGTTGCTGGTGAAGGTCGACCGGGCTTCTGAAGAGACTCCCAGGCTGCTCGATTATGCCGAAGTAGCTCTTGAACCGGGAATTACCGGTGACCGCCACCGGTTTTCAGCTTTTATCAATTCACTCTTGACGAATTATTGCGGGCCCATGAAACAAGTGCATATTTGGGCTGTTATATCGTCTGCCTATTTAGAAACTCGACGTTTGCTTATACCCAGAGTGTCCCAAAAACAGATCTTCAATGCGGTTTACTGGTCTTATAAAAAAAATGTTTCGTTAAATGACAGCAAGGATATCTTTGATTTCGAGGTTCTGGGAAATATAACCGACGAGGGCGTCAACAAGATTGAGGTAACTTCTTGTTCCTTACCCAAAAAGGTGGTGGATGAATTACAGTCTTTGTTTTTCGAAGCCGGATATCCGTTGGCTGGAATTTCAAGTCTCCCTTTTGCCATACAGAACATGTTTCGCGCAGGATGGCTGGAGAACGGTGAAGATGACTGTGTATGCACTATTTATGTCGACCTGGAGTGCTCTCATATCAATATATATTCAAACCGTAATCTTGCATTGTCCCGTGTTATCAAGGCCGGCATACATAGTATGCAGGAGGCTCTCAGGGATATGCTCGAATCCAGGGCGGATCATCAACCTGCGTTGACCTCTAATAATGATGCCCGGTCCGGAGATGCGGCGTACATGGGAAAAGATCCGGCGGGTATAATGTTATCCGACTTTATACAAGGGAACAGATCGCCGGGAGTCGACTCGAAAACGACCGGCTTAAATAAGGGGGATATATTCCGGGCTATTCTGCCGGCGCTGGAGAGACTGGTTAAACAGTTGGAACGGACACTAAAACATTATTATTTGAACTTTGGAAACAAAAAGGTAAGGAAAGTGCTGATATCAGGCCTGATTAACGATAACAGCCGTATCGCGGAATATATAGGTTCCCAGCTTGATATAAACATTGAGATATTTAACCCGTTCCCGGCAAAAATGCTACGTTCCGACAAAGGCTCGACATTATTAAAGAGCGGAGCCATGGTGCCTGCTGCAGGGATAGCGCTTTCCGATAACAAAATTACCCCTAATTTCTTGTTTACATACAGAGATAAGGAAAAAAGCGCGCTGGTAAAACAGGTCAATTTTTCGTTATTTGCTTTTCTTATTTTTTTAATGGCAGTATGTGTTGGAATATATTTAAATCAGAATCACACATTGTCGCATAAACGGAGTTTGTTGTCCGGGTTAAGCCGGGAGATTGAAAGCTATATCCCCAATGTTGACCGGGACCTGCTGCTGAAAATGACGTCCATGGCCACAACAGGCCGGTCGGAACTTGATAATATAAGCAGAAGGCATTTGGGACTGGCGGTTATAAGCGAACTGACAGCTCTGACCACGGATAATATCCGGTTATTAAGCATCGAGTCCAAACTCAGTGGCAGCAGCGTTGCCGATAAGAATACCCTTGACATGGAAGGGCTGATTTTTGGTGACCGCATGACATTTGAGACCCTGCTGGGAAGTTATCTTGTAAAATTGAAAGAATCGCTTCTTTTTGAAAAGCCGGTTATAAAAAAGAATCTGGTTGAGACATATCAGGGCAAAGAGGTTCTACGTTTTTCGGTAAGCTTGGAATTGCTTTCTACTCGGAGATAACATGGTCGGAGATAACATGGTCGGAGATAACATGGCAAAGTTGAAATTTGATCCGCGCTTTATTATAAATCTGCTGATATGCTTAGGGGGCATAGCATTATTTATACTTTTTCTTATATGGCCGCTTCATATTTCCATATCCCGAACGGATAAGGAAATTGATCGCGTTAAAAGCCGGATTGAAGAGCAGAAAATATTATATCCGGCTTATTGCGACCTGTTAAAGATGATAAAGCAGAAAGTTCCCAGGGGAGTTTTTACAAAAAACAGCGCAAAGCCGCTTCAATATGATCCTGAAGAGATTACCCTGTTAATTCAAGAAATTGCAGCCGGGAATAATCTTGAGGTGCGGAGTATTATCCAGGATGTGGGATCATTGATCGACGATGCGGGATATTTAATAATAGATGCTTCTGTTGCCGGGGCATTTAAGGATTTTCGTAATTTTCTAGTGCAAATCGGCGGGATGCGGTATGCAAATTATATGGAAGAGTTACAGATTAAAGAATCCGGGGACGGCGGTGGCCTTTTGCTTGGGTTTAAAATCAGGGTTTCAGGGAAAAAGGTTGGCTAATCATGAAAAGAAGGGAAAAAATAATCATTTTTTTTGCTTTAATCGCCGTGCTGTATGGATGCTATAATTTTTTTATAGCATCTACACCAGGTACGGTTACAGATATTTCGAAAATTGATCCTGGCGCTTCCAAAAAATTGGTTAATGATTTGCTGTCAAAAGTTTTAAAAGATGAACTTAGTGAGAGGGAGCTTTACGCAATTGCCCAGGCCGGCAAAGATTGGACCGGCAACCCCTTTATGAAGATTAAAGATGAGATCAAGAAAGCAGCTAAATTTGATAAAACAGCGCCTTCAAACCCTGGGGGGAATTTGGCATATTGCGGGTTTGTAGAAACCGTCAATGGGAAATTGGCGATTATTGACGGCCGGGAGTATGAAGAAGGAGAGGCGCTGGCACGGGAAGGATATTGCCTGAAAAAGATTTTAAAGTATAGGGTGCTTGTTGGTGTAAAGGGCAAGAAAGATATTATAGTTCCGCTGATGGCAATTAACTAGTGCTCATCCATAAATTATCCTATTTATGGACGGACACTAACTAGGGAAAATGAGTATAGTATGAAAAAATATTATATTTTTAAAAAGGTATTATCGGGTTTTATCGGTTTTTTTATATGTTCGGCTCTTTTTTCAGGATGCGCAGGAACCGTCAAAAAAAAGAATGATCTCTTTTTTGACAAATGGAAGGCTGTTGCCGACAAATCCGAAGGCTATTCACCAGTACCGTCTGAATATGCAGAAGAGAACAAGGGTACCCTGATAGAACATCCGTCTCATAAAGGGCTCGCTGCAGACAGGGATTTTGCCGGCCCAGGCCCTGAAAAGCCTCTTCCAACAGAGAAGATAACCCTTGAAATGCATGATGTTGAAATTGCGGTTCTGCTTAAGACCCTTGCCCGGGCGGTTAATCAGGATATCATAATAAGTGAAGCGGTTACCGGCAATTCATATATAAGTATAAAGAATACTCCCTGGGATCAGGTTTTTAAGGGGGTTTTGAATACAAACGGTCTCGCGTATGAATGGGAAGGGGATATAATCCGGATTGTTACAACCGGCGATATAAATCATGCTCTGGAGCTTATGGAGGCGCAGCAGAGGCTTGTTGCCGGCCGAAAAGAGCATGAAATCGAGATGGAAAGATTGCGTTCAAGGGCAAAAATGGCGGAGCCGCTCCAAACCTGGGTTTATCATGTTAAATATGCCGATACGGAGACCTTGCGGGATAACCTGGAGGAATTTTTCAAAAGCGGCCATGCCGGCTCAGGGGATACGGAAGCCGGCAAAAGCGCCGATTCCTTGCCGGCCGCCGGGATGCCCCGGGATTCAGGCCGCTCCAGTTCGGCTGCATCCGGTTTAAGAGGCGCGATCCTGGTGGATCCCCATACCAATTCACTTGTAATTCAGTCCGGAAAGAGTGATATGGAAAGAATGCAGGCCATGGTGCTTGAACTTGACAAACCGACCATGCAGGTTCTTATACAGGCCCATATTGTTGAGGCCAACAGCAATACAGCCCTGGAACTGGGAATCCAGTGGGGCGGCCTTTACAAGGGTGGGGACACCTGGATAACACCAGGCGCCAACAGCACCGGGATAACAGATGGAAAACTGAGTGAATCACTAGATCCCACTGCGGGAATGGCTGCTAATTTCCCTGCCGATTTGAGCGACGGTAATGGCCTGACACTCGGCGTTATCACGGAAAGTTTCGGCAACCATATTATTACGGCGCAGCTTTCGGCGCTTGAAAAGGAGGGTAAGCTCAACATACTCTCCAGCCCGTCTATTACAACCCTTGATAATCAGAAAGCAATTATAGAGAGCGGCAAGGATATTCCCTATCAGACCGTTGAAGATGATGATGTGCAGATAGAGTGGAAAAAGGCTGTGATCAAGCTGGAGGTTACGCCTTATATTATCGACGGCAAGACCCTGAAGATGAAGATCCTTACAAACAAGGATGAGGTCGATTTTTCAGATAGAGTGCTGGGTAATCCTGTTATAATCACCAAGAGCGCCGAGACCAAGGTGGTTCTTTTTGACGGACAGACAACCGTAATCGGAGGCTTGAGCAAGGAGAATGTTGGCGATGGTGAATCCGGGGTTCCTTTTTTGAAAAATATCCCGTTTCTTGGTTATTTTTTCAAGGGTATCAGCAAACATAATCAAAAGGAAGAGCTGCTTATTTTCATAACGCCGTATATTCTTAAAGAAAAATCGTAATATGGATTATTTCCGGATCCTTAATCTTAAAAAAGAACC
>JAERRQ010000333.1 GCA_016735355.1 Desulfobacterales bacterium
CACAAGGACTTTTCCTGTTTTAGAATCTTTGCCTTGCTCGTTTTCTTCTTTTCCTTCCCAGTATATCTCTGTTCCTGTTTCCATGAAAGATTTTTCAACAAATTCCCGCACTGAGTGAGTTTCTCCTGTAGCGATTACAAAATCGACCGGTTCTGCATGCTGCAGCATGAGCCACATGGCTTTGATATAATCTCCGGCAAACCCCCAGTCACGTTTTGAATCAATGTTTCCCAGGTAGAGTTTTGACTGAAGTCCTAATTTTATCCTGGCAACAGCCCTGGTTATTTTTCGGGTTACAAAGGTTTCACCTCTTAAGGGAGACTCATGATTAAAAAGAATGCCGTTGCAAGCGAAAATATTGTAAGCCTCCCGATAGTTAACAGTTATCCAGTACGCGTAAACCTTGGCGGCGGCATATGGACTGCGGGGATAAAAAGGAGTGGTCTCTTTTTGAGGTATTTCCCGGACATTGCCGTACATTTCACTGGTAGATGCCTGGTAAAAACGGGTTTTTTGCTCCAGTCCCAGGATACGGATAGCTTCAAGCAGCCGGAGCGTGCCGAGAGCATCGGAATTAGCTGTGTATTCAGGTGTTTCAAATGACACTTTAACATGACTCTGGGCGGCAAGGTTGTAGATCTCATCAGGTCTGATTTCCTGGATGATCCGGATAAGATTTGTTGCGTCGGTCAAATCGCCATAGTGCATGAAAAAACGGACATCTTTTTCGTGGGGATCTTTATAAAGATGATCAACACGCACTGTATTAAATGATGAAGCCCTCCGTTTTATACCATGAACTTCATACCCCTTGTTTAGTAGAAATTTGACAAGATATGCGCCGTCTTGTCCTGTAATTCCGGTTATTATTGCTTTTTTCATAAAACTCCTTCAATACGCAATTTGCGGCCTTTCGAGGTATAGTTCCGCTTTCCCGGTTACATAAAGGCTGAATTAAAAAATACAGACGAATTCTATGGCCGGTTTTTTATCTTTCGCAGGTTCTCCAACCTGGCTTTGATTGCTTTTTCATACCCCCTTTCCGTGGGGGCGTAAAAAATTGTGTCCCTGAGTTTTTCAGGAAGATATTCCTGGGCAATAAATGCCCCCTGGTAATCATGGGCGTATTTATAATTTTTACCGTAACCGATATTCCGCATCAGCTTTGTGGGAGCGTTTCTTATATGCAAAGGGACAGGAAGAGCGCCTGTTTTGTCAATAATATCTTTTACCATACCGTGTGTTGCATATATACTATTACTCTTGGGGGCAGCGGCAAGGTATACTGCTGCCTGGAACAATGCGAGATCTCCTTCGGGCCGGCCAAGAAATCTGAATGCTTCCATGGCGCTCAAGGCCACGCCAAGCGCGTTGGGATCTGCGTTGCCGACATCTTCGGAGGCAAATCTTACCATCCTGCGGGCCGGATAAAGCGGGTCTTCACCTGCCTGCAGCATACGGCCCAGCCAGTAAACAGCGCCATCCGGATCACTTCCGCGAAGGCTTTTGTGAAATGCCGATATGATATTGTAATGTTCTTCGCCGGTCTTATCATAGCTCAGGGCTATTTTTTGAACAGCGTTTTCCACTGTTTGCAAAGTTATTTGGATTGTTTTATCTTTATACAAATTTTTTTGCAAATTTTCTGGCATCCCCGCGGACAGGGAGGCTGAGATTTCAAGGCTGTTTAAAGCCCGGCGCACATCACCGTCAGCTCTACTCACGATATGGTCTAAAGCTTCGTCGGTAATGCGCAAATTCGCTTTGCCCAAGCCTTTTTTTTTATCTTTAAGGGCGGCGGTAAGCAAGCTTTTTATATTATCAGATGGGATCGGTTCCAGGACAATTAATCGGCATCTGGATAAAAGCGCGGGTATAACTTCAAAAGAAGGATTTTCGGTTGTGGCGCCGATTAAGGTTATAAGCCCGCTCTCAACATGCTGCAGAAATGCATCCTGCTGTGCCTTGTTAAACCGGTGGATTTCATCCACAAAAAGGATAGTCCTTTTTCTATGGAGCTGTTGCTGCTGTTTCGCCTCTTCAATAACCGCTCTTATCTGTTTAACCCCGGAAAGGACTGCCGAGAAATGCAAAAAACAGGATTTGGTCTCGGCGGCAACAATTCCGGCCAGTGTGGTTTTTCCGCATCCCGGAGGCCCCCACAATATCATGGAAAAAATCTTGTCATTCTCTATGGCATTACGGATCAGGGCTCCTTTTCCAACAATGTGGGCCTGCCCTGAAAATTCGTCCAGGTTTTGCGGTCGCATCCTGTCTGATAGCGGTCTTGAGGCTTCGGAGGCTTTTTCTGCATGATATTTAAAAATGTCCAATTTAAATACCCTGTTATCTTTTTTTATATTTTTTTACAGCAGATGCAGACATGCTTTTTCTGCCGCGGAAAAATATTCTGACAGGAGTCTTTTCAAGCCCGAATTCATCTCTGATTCTGTTCATCAAATAACGTTTGTATGAAAAATGGACCGCATCCGGGTAATTGACAAAACATACAAAGGTTGGAGGTTTTGTTGATGCCTGGGTTACATAATAGAATTTGATGCGTCTCCCATTGTGCAAAGACGGTTCATTCCTTTGAACGGCGCGTTCAAGCATCCGGTTTAGCTTTCCTGTTCCGATACGCGCCTTGTACTGAGCATAAACCTCTTCAACGAGTTTGGAAATCTTGTCAACTCTGCGGCCGGTTAAGGCGGATATAGTGATTGCAGGCGCAAAAGTTAAAAACTTGGCATTCATCCTTAAATCTTCATAATAGGATTTTACGGAATGCTCCTCTTTATCAACAAGGTCCCATTTATTCAGAATAAAAATACAGCCGGCTTTACGTTCAAAAGCGTAGCCTGCTATAGTTATATCCTGATCTGTGATGCCTTCCAGAGCATCGATTACAATCAAGGCAACATCACACCGTTCCAGACTTCTCAAGGCTTTAATTATAGAAAACTTTTCAATTTTTTGGCTAACCCTGCCTTTACGACGAATCCCGGCGGTATCTATAAGCAGATATGACTTACCGTTCATCACACCGACTGAATCGACCGAATCCCTTGTCGTCCCTGGAATACTGCTTACAACAAGACGTTTTTTTCCAAGAATCTTATTGATCAGAGATGATTTTCCCACATTGGGTCTCCCCACCACCGCAAGTCTTATCATATCATCTGAATAATCAAAGATAAATTCCGGCAATATAGCGATAAGATCGTCAAGAAAATCGGGCACGCCATATCCATGCTCGGCTGATATGGGATAAAGCTTTTTTACCCCCAGACCGTAAAAATCGTAAAGATTCTTTTCCTGTTCCAATCCGTCTATCTTGTTTACAACAAAAAACACCGGTTTTTTTACATCACGCAGCAGATCAACAATATTTGCGTCAAAGGGTGAAACACCATTTTTACCGTCAAACAAAATTATTATTACATCGGCATCCTCTATCGCACATAAAACCTGAAAACGTATCTGAATTGCAAAATCATCATTATCACTGTCTGTAAAACCTCCTGTATCTATTAACGTAAACTCTTTCTCGTCCCAAAAGCCATCCCCAAAGTGACGGTCTCTTGTCACCCCGGGAAAATTATCAACTATAGCGTCCTTGGTTTTTGTAACGCGGTTAAAAAAAGTAGACTTTCCGACATTGGGTCTTCCAACTATGGCAACAATAGGTTTCACTTAAAAATCCCGGCTCCATAAATTTCAGTCAAAATGATAAATTGATAGTTTTAAATACTTAGGAATTTATAGCATCCTTCATATCACTTAAAAAGTAGTTTACACTTTTTTTAAAAAAAATAAAACTATCTGTGTGCATCTATGTTCCATTGTGGTTTTAAAAGTGTAAACTACAAATAAAAGATGCCAATTTGTAATAGTAAGAAATAGACCTTTAAACGTCACAAGTTGTGCTTTTTTGGACCTCTTTTATAATTCTTATTTTGTCAAGCCTGTTATTTTAACAAATTACGAAGTTTATTTTTCAGCTCCACATCGTTACCGGCCAGGAGGATTCCCTTTGCTGCCAACTGCCTGCCTTGAACAAACAGCCCCTGTTCTTTCTTTATCTTTGCAAGTTCATAGTAAGTCTGCGCGTTGTTAGGGTCTATGCGCAAAGCCCTTTCAAGAATTTCAGACGCTTTTGCCGGGTCGGTCTTTCCCTCATCCCGTGCTTTGTCTATTAGAGCCACTACAACAGGAATTGTTTTTTGTGTAGTTTTTTTGCTATTTATATCTCTCTGCTCCGGGCTGATGATTATCTTTTTTTTTGGTTTCATTATGCTGCATGAGCAGAGCATAAGAGATAAAAATAATATTACTAAAGTCGAATATTTTTTCTGCATTTCCATAATTCGTCATTAAAACTTCCGGCTTGTCAGGGTTTAAGATGTTGGGTGTTAAAGAAAAAATAAAACATTTTTAAAGCTAACACCTAAAATACTAATCTCTAAATATACCTTTTATCCAGTTTGTAAAAGATCTTTTATTTTTTACGGGTACTTCACCTTCGCAAGGGGTAAAATCTGACGGGGCAGTGCCTTTGACAAAGGGGATATAAACTGCATCTTTACAGTTTACATTCGTTAACAAGCCGGTCTTTCTGCTTATCCAATGAAACTCGATAGTTTCCGGCGTAGAAACAGGGTGTATTTTTTCTATCATATTATACTGCAAGAACCTGCTTATAATTTCCGTCCAAACTTTAAGCGCACCTGAGCTTCCGGTTAAAGGTGTTTTTGAATTATCATCATTACCAAGCCAGACTACAATCAGATAGTCTCCTGCGTATCCCGCGAACCAGCTGTCCCGCATTCCATTGCTTGTTCCGGTTTTGCCTCCTGTTGCAAGCTGAGCCGGAAGTCTGTGATAAGCGCTCCGCCCGCTTCCTTCCTTCATCACCTCTTGAAGGGCAAAATGAAGTAAATATATTGCATCAGGGCTTGCAACCTGCTTGATAACCAGTGGATAACGATTTAACTCCCGATCCTGGGAAGTAAAGACGGAGCGTATGGTTTTCGGCGAGCTTTTAAAGCCGATGGATGGAAAGATTTGATAAATTTTATTGACCTCCAGCGGTGATAAGGATAAAGCACCGAGCAGGATAGAAGGATAAGAATCAATTTTTCCTCCAACATCAAGTCGTTTTAAAGTTGCTATTAAACCTTTTATTCCGACATCAAGACCGAGCCTTGCTGTTGCACGATTATAGGAATGAGCTAATGCCTGTAATAAAATCACATTACCGTGACTTTTGCCGTCAAAATTATCAGGCTCCCAAAATTCATTATTTTTGGTTTTGATCGATATCAACGAATCATCCAGAAGGGTTGCGAGGGTGTACTTCTTTGTCGAAACTGCGTTCAGATATATTAAAGGTTTGATTAATGATCCTATCGGCCTGACCGCATCCAGGGCGCGGTTAAAGCCGCAATGTCCAGGCTTTTTACCACCGATCAGCGCGATTATTTCACCGCTGCTTGGCCTGCTGACTACAATTGCGGCCTGTAAATCGGCAATCTGTTTCCCATATTTCCTTTCTAATCTTTTGAGTGTTATGGTTAGGCTTTGCTCCGCTATCTGCTGTATTGCAGGATCAAAATTTGTAAAGATCCGCAAGCCTTCCGATCTAAGGTCTTTGTCGTTATACTCGCGATGAAGCTGACGCCTTACAAGGTCCAGATATGCTGGAAAACGGATTCGTGAGCCTTTTGCCTGCCTGTTTAAATTCAAAGGGGAAGCTTTAAATCGATCAGCGGAGTTTTTTGTTATCAGCCCTTGACCGGCCAGTGTGTCTATTACATAGTCTCTACGCTTTTTACATCTTTCAGGGTGGCGTATCGGGTTGTAATATGAAGGCCCCTTGATCATTGAGACTATCAGTGCAATTTGTCCTGTATCGAGTTCATTGATCGGCCTTTTAAAATAATATCTACTGGCGAGCTCTACTCCGTTTATTGAGCGCGATCCGTCCTGGCCCAGATATATTTCGTTTAAATAAGCTTCAAAAATTTCATTTTTTTCATAATGAACCTCTAACAGTAATGCCATTATAATTTCATTTAATTTTCTAAAAAAAGATTTTTTGTTGGTTAAGTAAAAATTTTTTACAAGCTGTTGGGTTATCGTGCTTCCTCCCTGTACAATACGGCCGGATCGAAAATTTATCCAGAAGGCACGCACGATACCGCTGATCGAGACTCCGTGGTGGTTATAAAAATTTTTATCTTCTATGGCCATGATAGCTTTTGTGAGCAAAGGTGTGACTTGATCTATCCTTACCACCAGCCTGTCTTCCTTATGCAAGGGATAAAACCCTCCGATTAAAAGAGGCTCCAGCCTGACAAGATCCAAAGGCTCTTTGCACGTTCCTGCAAGTTTATAAATATGGTTATTTAAAAATATAATATCGACCTTCATCGGCTCCTCATGCCCATCAGTAAAATCGAATCCTCTGGTGAATATTGTTATTTTCTCCTCTTGCCGGCAAAACTGCCCTTCCTTTTTTGCTCCTGATACATTCCTGTAACCAAGGGATTTCAGTTCTGATATAAGCCGATTAATACTTAAAGGAAGCCCCTCATACAGCTCCAGGGGCCTGGCATAGACCCTGGCCGGCAATTCCCAACGCTTACCGTTAAATTGTTTTGTAACACGGAAGTCTAAAAATATTATCCATGCTGCGATAATAACTGCGGCAAAAATTACGGATATATATATAATCCACTTAAATCTTTGTTTTTTTCTTGACATAGATTGATCTATCCCAATCCTGCATAAGGCTCTGAGCTTGCGTATAAATCGGCTCTTGTAAACTTAGGAATAATACTACAGCAACACATTAACAAAAAATAATTATAATTGTAAAAGACATTTTTTTCTATGAGATTTGTAGACCACATAATTTCTTAGAGTATGGTACTGAATTATTTCTAAAGCTTTTTTTATGTTGGGTGAAGCCAGTGGCAAGACAACCATTCCTGACCTTTAAGCCTGAGGTAATGTCAGTGCCGGAGTATTTTTTTAAATTTAAAGTGTAGCTGAAAAAAAAAGTTGAAAGCAAGAAAAAAATATGTCGATGCCAGGCCTTTGTTTATGACGGCTTTTGCCATTGCCAATGCAATGGGAGCCCTTAGGAACGGGGGCAGGTATTTAACCTTGATGATCTCAATTTGGTATGTTATTCGGTTTGCATGCCGACAGGGACGATTTTTTGGCTCGACTCGAAGATATCCTGAAAGAAAAGGCGCATAAAATGAGTTTTAACAAAACAAACACCCTGGAACTGATCCATCAAGGCGAGAACACTTCTGTGGAATTTAAGACTAAAGAATCAAGGGCTGAAAGTCTTGCCAGGGAAATTGTCGCTTTCGCAAATACAGATGGGGGAACCCTTTTGATCGGGGTTGCTGACGATGGAACGATTCAGGGGATATCAGATCGTAAGAATTATGAAGAATGGATTGCAAACATTGCAAGAAATAATCTTATTCCTTCTATTTGCACGGATTTTTCTCTCGTTACGATTGCAGACAAAAAGATTGCTGTTATTTTGGTGCCCAAAGGAAAAGATAAGCCTTACCAGACCAAAGATGGTAAATATTACATTCGTGTCGGGTCGACAAATCGCATAACTACCCAGGCGGAGCTTTTACGCTTGTTTCAAATGACAGGATTTTTCCATTATGACCTGACACCTGTTTTCGGCACAGGCCTAAAGGATTTGAATTTTCCCAAGCTGGACGATTATTTCAAACGATATAATCTGGATTTTTCCATGGAAAATGAAGATCAGAAAACGATCCTTTTGCAAAATACAGACATTCTGGCCGTAAATGGGGAAGCAACAATTGCTGGATTGTTGATTTTCGGCATAAATCCTTCCAGGCATCTATACCAAAATGGCATTTCCTTTGCCTATATTCGAGGGAACACTTTGGATGAAGAACTGATTGATAAACAGAATATTGACGGCAATCTGGACTATCAAATAGATACAGGTGTTGCCGTATTGAAGAATCACCTTGCGGTTCCATCCAGGATAGTGGGCGCAAAGCGGGTAGCTACAAAATATATATATCCGGACAAGGTGTTTCGGGAACTTATTACGAATGCCGTGGTGCATCGAAATTATTCCATTTCCGGCTCAAAAATCCGGATATTTCTCTTTGATGATAGGCTGGAAGTCATCAGCCCGGGACGGCTACCAAACACCGTTACAATTGAGAAGCTGCGTTTTGGTGTCTCTTTTGCGACAAATCCGGTACTGGTTAAATTCATGGAGAATTTGCGCTACATTGATCAGCTTGGACGAGGGCTTCCTATGGTTTATCAGGAGGCGACGAAAAACGGAAAAAAAGTGAAATTTGAAGAAATCGGAGAAGAGTTTAGAGTGAGCATGGAGATTTGAAATGGTGATTCTTTGAAGCTTTATTATGGCACATATCGTTACAAAAAATAGCTACAAAAAAAGAAAACCAGGTATGGACATTTGTGCTGTTTCTCAGTATAGGGATAAAAGGTGTTTTATAGGAAATATAGATTCGTAAAAATGTATTTTTAAATGTCCAATAATTAGAAGAAAAATGAAAAAATTTAATAATATATTACTTGTATACCCTGAAGTTCCGAACAATACATTCTGGAGTTTTAAATATGCTCTCAAGTTTTTAAAAAAGAAAAGCTCAATGCCTCCGCTGGGTATAATAACCGTTGCCGCCCTTTTTCCTGAAGAGTATGACTTAAAGCTTGTCGATATGAATGTAGAGCTATTAAACGATAAAGATATAATTTGGGCTGATGCGGTTTTTATATCAGCAATGATTGTTCAAAAAGATTCAATGGAAAGAGTGATTGCCGCATGTAACAGGCTTGAAACAAAAGTAGTGCTTGGAGGACCGCATCCAACAGCAACTTATAAGGAAATTCACGGCGTCGATCACTTTGTCCTTGGAGAAGTGGAGGATATGTTCGGGGAGTTTCTGGATGATCTTGAAAACGGCGTTGCAAAAAAACTATATCCTCTTCCGAAACGGCCTGATATGTTCAGCCGGGCAATAATCCCGCGTTTTGATCTTCTTAATTTGAAAGCATACAGTTCCATGTCTGTACAATTTTGCCGGGGATGCCCTTTTAAGTGTGAATTTTGCGACATATGGAAGGTTTACGGGAATAAGCCAAGATTGAAAAATCCTGAATACTTTCTTTACGAACTGGATAGTTTATATGATTCAGGCTGGCGTGGGCCTGTTTTTATTGTGGATGATAACTTTATAGGCAATAAAGGCAAAATTAAAAAATGGCTGTTGCCGGCTTTAAAAAAATGGCAGGAAAATCACGATTTTGTATATAGATTTTTTACGGAAGCCAGTATAAATCTTGCCGAGGATGAGGAACTTCTGGCTGGAATGAGAGATGCAGGTTTTAACGAGGTTTTTATCGGTATAGAAACACCCTCTATGAAATGCTTAAAAGAGGCAGGTAAAACTCAAAATTTAAAAATCGATATGCAGGGCGCCGTTAGAAAAATCCAGCAGTACGGCCTTGAGGTTATGGCAGGATTTATATTAGGTTTCGATAGTGATACGGATGATATTTTCGAACGTCAGATTTCATTTATTCAGGAGACAGGGATCCCCAAAGCAATGGTCGGCCTGCTGACGGCTCTTCCCGGAACCAATCTATATAGCAGGTTGCTTAAAGAGGGCAGAATTATCGGTAAATCATCAGGCAACAATACGGACAGCATCTCTTTAAATTTTAAAACCATTATGGAGCGAATGAAATTAATCAAAGGTTATAAGAATGTTTTATCGAATATTTATGATTCAAACCTTAAAAATTATTTTATACGCTGCAATAAGCTGATAGATAATCTCGGCGATACCGTATACTTTAAGAGAAAATTTCGCATCCATGATCTTATGATACTTTTCAGATCTATTTTCTATCAACCATTTACACCATACGGTTATCAATATATTAAATTTGTTATTAGAAATCTCATTAGACATCGAAAAATTTTCAGTGAAACAATCAGGTTCAGTATTATAGGTCATCATTTCCATACCATCACACAGGAAAGGCGCAAGATAGAAAAAATTATTTCTTATATGGATGAAAAAAACAGGTATTTATCTGAACAGATAAGCCGATATTCCGAAATGGTAATTAACGGCTCCAGGGACCTTCCCTGCAATATTGCAGATCTCTGGAATCAGAAAAAAGAAATACTTGATAAAACCAGGAATAAAATTAACAAAATACATGTGGATTTTCGTGACGAAACAATAGCACAATATCATGATGCGGCGACCAGAATGCAGGCCATGTTTTGTAGTTTTGAAAAAGATTTGATTAAATACGGCATAACAGTATAAAGCTTCAGCCTGCTCTATTTTATTTATGGTAAAAATAATCCAGCTTCAGGCATATCGCACCAGAATTGTTGAACTGAAGGCCTTTAAATCCTGGCATAAACTTTTTGGTGAAAAGTACGGCGAAACAACAAGCTGCGCAGACATTTCAGACAAAACACTTTTTCAGCTGGCGTCTCCGGGAAACGCAAGCACAATTGCTTTTTATGCTATGATTATGGGAATCCTGGATCTTGGATGCCCTGCAAAGTTCTATTATTTAAGTAACAGTGATCAACTTAGAATTTTGGATATACATCTCTTCTTAGCGGATAGCATACGTTTTGAATTGATGGGGCGACTGGGGTGGATAGAAAATCTTCCCTTTGAAGGCTTGCCCCTCATTAAAATAGTACAATCCTTTGATGAGGTAAAGGCTCAAAGCAGAGGAAAATCTCCTACTCTGTCAAAATTGTATCCTGACTATAATCTTTACAGCACACTTGATAGATTAGACAAGGAGACTTTTATTCGCCTTTTGCTTCCCGATGCCATTGCAGCTTTTAAGGAGAGGCTTGAAGCTTAGGCCTATACGTTTATGGAATATGAGAACTCTACATCACTAAAAGGCAAGTTGTTAACAGCTATGCCGGGAATGACCGATCCGAATTTTCGTCGGTCTGTAATCTGTATTTCCGAGCATAACATGGATGGAGCAGTGGGAATCGTGATAAATAATATTCATCCTGTTCTTTCAGCAAAAATGATCTTTAAAGAACTTGACGTAGACTACGTTGCGGGCGCAGATAATCAGCAGGTTTATATCGGTGGCCCGGTTCATATTAATGAAATTTTCATACTTCACGGCCCCCCTTTTGAATCCTTACAAACCCTAACAATAAACGCTGAGCTTGCCATGAGTAATTCAATTGATATTATAAAAGATATTGCACTTGAAAAGGGGCCTGAATCATATCTTATTTCATTAGGTTGCGCCGGATGGGGGCCTGGTCAGCTTGAAAATGAATTGCTGGCAAATTACTGGCTCACAAGCCCTTATTCCAAAGACATTCTCTTTGATATTTCAGTTGAGGAACGTTGGGAGGAGTCGATCAGAAAAATCGGTGTGGATCCTCTTCTACTTTCAAACACCGCAGGCCATGCCTGATATGTAGATTTCCACATAAATAATTTCACTTCCCAGCCAAATTCTTCCCCCAAATTCTTACCTTAGTAACCGGACTTAAAAGGAACATTTTTTCAAGCGATCTCTTAACAGGCTTGATATTCCAAATCCTCGCACGTTGCGATAGCCTGAGCCTTTAAACATGAACAGTAAGAATTAAAGATAAAATACATGCATTTATTTTTATAGCTTGATTTTTTATAAAAGGAGCAGAGCCTCTGTTCTTCATTGCTATCCGCAGTGCACATGGACATTATATTCTTTTTACATAAACTTATGATCTGAGTTGTCATTTTTTCACCCTCCTTTTTCAAAGCGCCTATTTTGCAAAATGTCAGTCTCAAAGTTGCATTCTCGAAATACGGGAGTTTTTATTCCTGTGGTTAAATGTGATTTAAAATTAGGTCTCCTTACTTAACCTTGAATAAACCGACAATTTTTGAAACCGACTCTTGCCTATAAACTATTGTTGCCTTTAAAATGTTGTCAGCGGGCTTGTAATACTTAAAAAACTAAACATTTAATATGCAATTATTGTACCATGTGAAACATTCACAATATCCGTAAAATTCGATTACATAAATCTTTCGAGCTGTTCGGTTAGCTTTTTAATAAAAAAGTTATACACTCTTGCAATACAAATAAAAAAGGGCTTAGAATCTAATCTAAACCCTTGTTTTTTTCTATGGTAGCGGGGGCTTGCAACCAACTGTACAGACCTCTCTTTATTGCCCGTAACATTTTATATCCCCCTCCCCCTGGAATGCCTTGTTCTAAAGGGGGTCTTCATGCCTGATAAAGACTTCCAAAAATCAAAAAAATCATATCCGCCGCCTTTCTCGATGAGGCTAAATCAGGAAGAAAGGGATGAATTACAAAAATTAGCCGCTGGTTTGCCTTTGGGTAGATTTATAAAAGATGCCATTTTTAATCATGGCCAAAGGCCTGCTCTCTCCCGCAAACCTTCCATTGTTGATCAAAAATTATTTGCCCAGCTTTTGGGCGCTATTGGTAAATCACGCCTTGCCAATAACATCAATCAGCTTGCCAAGGCAGCAAATTCCGGCTCCCTTCCGGTCAATAAGGAAATCATTGATAGTCTGAATGATGCGGTTGAAGCGATTAAATGGATGCGTGAAACCTTGATCAAGGCACTTGGTTTAAAACCTCTAAACGGGGAGGATAGCCATGATTTTAAAGGGTAATCAGCGCGCTGGTGGTCGGCAAATGGCGCTGCATCTGCTTAAAAGTGAGAATGAACACGTTAAGGTTCATGAGGTCAGCGGCTTTATTGCCAATGATGTTTTAGGCGCTATTAATGAAGCTTATGCTCTGTCCAAAGGCACAAAATGCAAACAGTTCATGTATTCCCTGAGCTTAAATCCGCCACAAAATGAACGGGTTCCAGTTACCGTCTTTGAAAACACGTTAACCCGCGTTGAAAAGAAATTAGGGCTTGAGGGTCAGCCGCGCGTGGTGATCTTCCATGAAAAGGAAGGCCGCCGTCATGCGCATTGTGTATGGAGCCGAATTGATACGGAGAACATGAAGGCTATCAACATCTCTCACCCAAAGCTCAAGCTCAATGACATTGCTAAATCCCTTTATTTGGAGCATGGCTGGAAAATGCCTGATGGTTTCAGGGATAAATCAAAAAAGAACCCGCTTAATTATACCCGTGCTGAGTGGCAGCAGGCTTTACGCATTAACCGCAGGCCTGATGACATCAAGCGTGAACTTCAGGAAGCCTGGGCGGTTTCAGATTCAAAGGGGAGTTTTTCTGCCGCTTTGCAAGACCAAGGTTATTATCTGGCTCGGGGGCGGCGCGGATTTGTGGCGGTTGATGTTCATGGTCAGGTTTATTCTTTAACCCGCCAGCTTGATCAAAAGAAAAAAGCGCTGGAAGAGCGCCTTGGCAAGGCTGATACGCTTCCTGAAGCTTCAGAAATCAAAATCCAAATAAATGGAAGATTAAACAAGTTATTCAATAAGTTCTCTGATGAACTTAATTTAAAACATGAAAAAGAAAACAGGCCGCTGGATAAAGCCAAAGCCAAAGCCAAAATGCTCTACCGCCACCGGAAAGATCGGGAGCGCCTGGATGAAATTCAGAAAAAACGCTGGCATGCTGAAGAGCTAAGACGCTGTGTGCGTGTCCGTAACGGTTTTAAGGGGCTTTGGGACAAGCTCACTGGAAGCTATCAGAAAAACCGTAACCGTAAGGCCTGGCTTGCTTATCAGCGCGATCAAAAACAGCAAGAAGAACTCATTAAAAAACAGCTTGCCGAGCGCCAAAATCTGCAAACTCAAATCAATTTGCTCCGTGAAAAACAAGAAAAAGAGCGCAAAGCCCTGACCCATGATTTGTCTCATGTCAGCTCCATGGAAAAGGACAAAGTCAAACAAACTCAGGAAAAGACTATGCGCTCCACCACCAAAAATAAAAAACAGCTTCAAAGTGAAATCGAATTTGATGATTTTGATCTGGATATAAGTTCGGATTTAGAGCCAGAAATTTAACAAAATTCAAGGGGGAAATAACCTATGACACGTTTATGTGATGAATGCGGAAATTCCATTCCAGATAATAAAATTATGTGGGAGTATTCAATTAATGAAGAAATTCAAAGTGAAATCACCGAGTATGAAAAAGATTTATTTGATACGTCATGCAAGCTCATAATCGACACGCCCTATTCGGCGGTTTTAAGGTCTTTTTGCGAAGATTGCGCCAAAGGCTATAATCTGCATAAAGTTTGGATTCCAGACAAACCCAAATATGCCAGAACATCTGCTATTAAAGAATGCGCGCCCACTGGTGAGCCTAAACATACCTGCTTAAGATGCAGAAAATGTGGGGATATTGTTTTTCTCGGTGAACCATACTGGACAGTTCTGCTTTTTAAACAATATTTCAGATACTCCGTGGTCGAATGTACTGAGAATTTCGTGATTTATGTCTTTTGCAATGAATGCGCAGAAATTAAAGATTTCAATAGAATGGATGTTCATAGATTACATTAAACTAAATTTGACCTGGCAGGCGGCTGTCAGGTCATTAACTACATCAGTCTCGTTTGTATGCTCCCGATATTTGTCCCATAATGCCATCAAAATCGATTATTCTTACTTCAGGTCGAAATTCCGCAACATCGTCAGAGAATTTATAGGTTGAGCATTCACAATCAGAATCACCAAAACCACAATCAATACAAGATGGGTTACAGTGCCAAATCATTGAATCTATTGCAGTGCTTGGGTCGCTGGAATCGTAAGGATCTTCTTCATAGCTTAGGCCCATTCCAAAATCTCCATCATAAAGACTTGAGGCTACATCAATCTCATCTCCATCTGAGTCAGAAATTATCTCTACTGAAAAAATTTCGGTTACTCGCCGCAGTACAATTCGGCCATAATCAAATTCATTTGCATCAGTCACAAACCAAACTTTCCCATCTTTTTCTTGAAAAGCGCTCAGATTGATAATTCCGTGATACTCACATATCTCTACATTGTGTTTTTTACTATCCAGTTCAACGTGTTTAACAGAATTGTTGACGGAACAGATAAACCTAAGAAGCCCCAACTTAAATCGTTTTCCTTCGAAATCGAAAAGAATTTTATCTATATCTTCTACAACTTCATGACGCTTTTTTTCTGCGTTTTTGCCCTTTTGGAATTCCCAAACATAATCAATGAAATGGGATACTATGAATCCGTAAGAGACTGCATCGACAATAAGAAGATCGTCATTCTCTATTTTTTGAGCTATAGCTCTACTCGCAGGCAAAAGAATTTTTAAATAATATGTGTTTGCCAAATTAACAATATCCATTTTGTTCCTTTGTAGCGCCAACCAAGAACACGCTTTCTTCTATAGTTAAAATGTATCAAAATTCTTCATGCTGCCTAAATGGTATCATACGACAAATATCAAAAATTCCCAAAAATATGAACCTCATTATGCGCTGTTTCGATAGTGAAAATATCTCCGCTCATTTCCATGTCCCGCCCCATGCGCTCATAAGGAATGAAAATAAAATAAATTGGACATAATTATATCTTCTCCGGTATGGCTCTATAATTCCATTGCCCCAAATAATCATCGAAAATGATTCTCATAGTTTCTTTAAAATTATCAGAATATTTTCTTCCGGTTTGATAGACTTTTTTTATAATGCGGGCTTTAACTTTTAA
>JAERRQ010000199.1 GCA_016735355.1 Desulfobacterales bacterium
TTCTTGGATCGATTACGGGAATAGCGTTTGGCGTACTTCTGCAGCAAGGGCGTGTATTGCGCTTCGAGAAACAGGTTGGGGCAATGTTGTTAAAAGACATGACGATTGTGAAGTTCATGCTGTCAGCCATAATAGTAGGAACAGTCGGAATAAACATACTCGTGAGCACAGGTGTTGTGGATCTGAAAATCAAGGCCACGCATGTGGCCGCTAATCTCATTGGCGCTCTATTGTTTGGTGCGGGTTGGGCCATTATGGGTTACTGCCCCGGTACCTCGGTCGGCGCGTTGGGTGAAGGAAGGTGGCACGCTGTGTGGGCGATACTTGGAATGCTGTTTGGCGCTGCGATTTATGCGGAAGTCCATCCTGCAATGAAGGCATCAGTACTGAAATGGGGCGATTTCGGAAAGCTGACTCTGCCCGGGTTTCTTGGGGTCTCACCGTGGATTGTTATTCCCATTTTCATTGCATTCCTTTTCCTATTGTTTGTTTGGTTCGAGAAAAAAAAACTTTGAGCAAGTGCAAGGGAATCAAATTAACGTAACATGCCCCGCTTCCAAAAGGGAACTATAGGATAGAAGTAAAAGGAGGAGTAGATGGATACAAACGAATGGACCCCGGCCATGGCCCTTGAAACGTCCGGAAGTTATTGGGCTGCATCTACTCTTCATTCAGCAATAGAACTCGATCTGTTCACGATCCTGGGTGACCTACAGTACGACATCGAAGATATCGTAAGAAGAATCGATGCGGAGGAGCGGGGCTTGTCCATGCTCCTGAACGCCCTGTCCGCATTGAAACTCATTTCAAAAACCGGGAAAAAATACTTTAACACTCCTTTCAGTAAAACTTTTTTGTCAAAAGACTCTCGACAGTACATCGGTTACATTATTATGCACCATAAGCATCTCACAGATGTTTGGGTTAAGCTTTCCCGTGCGGTTCGGAGCGGTCTCCCCGTCAAAGACCGGGAATTTTTGAATGACAAAGAACATCTTGAAAACTTCCTGATGGGTATGTTCAACGTGGCCAGTAATGTAGCGCCCCAGGTAGCTGAAAAAATCGATTTGTCCAATTGCAGTCACCTTCTCGATATAGGTGGCGGCCCAGGAACATACGCCATTCATTTCTGTATAAAATATCTACAACTTAAAGCCTCGATTTACGACCTGCCACCAACTAGACCCTTTGCCGAAAAAACTATTCGCGAATTCAAGTTGACCGATAGAATACGATTCGTTGAAGGCAATTATCTCCGGGACAAGATTGAAGGATCCTACGACGTAGTCTGGCTTTCGCACATCCTCCATGCAGAGGGTCCGGAATCCTGCCGAACCATACTGCAAAAGGCCGTTTCCGTTATGGAACCTGGGGGTATAATCCTTGTCCACGATTTCATCTTGAACGACACCATGGATGGCCCTGTCTTCCCCGCGCTATTTTCCCTGAACATGCTTCTGAATACGCCTTCCGGTCGGTCCTATTCCGAAAAGCAGATTATGGATATGCTTTCAAGTGCAGGCGTACGGAATCTTCGACGCGTGCCCTTCCAGGGATTCAATGATTCAGGAATTATTTCAGGTATGCTTTAAGAAACGAGAATCGGCCCTTTCAAGGTACTACTACCAGGCTTCGGGAAAAAGTTAGCGCAAAAATAAATTCGCAATTTTAAGTGTTGAGGCACCTGGCTGGCACGGCGCTAAAGCGTAGTCAGACAAGATGCATCGACGCTTAAAATGTAAAGTTGTTTTTGTGCGAGCCCTTATTTTTAAAGATAAACCCTTTCGGGCAAACAGGTGCTCTATACTCAACAGACTTTATTCCCAGTCGATTCCAGGTAGATATCCGACTTGACAGGCCTATGGGTATCAGGTATTTGAATCCTTATTGGATTTAGAGCTTTTCATCTACATTAATTATCTGAAAATGAATTCTTATCCTTTGTCCTAGGCGGCACAGTTCCAAATGAAATCAATAAAGGCAACCGTTAAAGATGCCGGCGCCTCTTGGGAACCTCGAAAATCCTGTATCCTGGCGATTAAAATGGATAACCCGGAAGAATACTCGCGCGTCTGTACGGATGGATCTATGTTCGGCTCGGAAAAAATCTGCTGGGGAAAATTATGAAAAACATGCTTAAAGTCTCTTTGAATAATTTAAAACTGGAAACCCCCTTAATGACTGCGTCCGGCACATCAGGGCATGGGAATGAGATTGAGGTTCTGGAAAACAGCCCTGAAATTCGCTCTTCCCTGGGAGCCTTTGTTACAAAAGGGGTTACGCTTAAGGCTAAAGAGGGGAATCCTGAATTCAGGATTGTGGAGACCGATTCCGGCATTCTCAACGCAATCGGCCTGCAAAACGAAGGAGCAGAGTTTTTTGTAAAAACCGAACTTTCCGGGTTGATACATTTTGAGCTTCCTGTAATAGTTAATATATCGGCGGACTCCATTGAAGAATTCGGCGTTCTCTCTTCTTATCTTTGCGATAACGATATTGATCAAACAATTTCCGCGATAGAAATCAATCTTTCCTGCCCGAACATTAAAAAAGGCGGAATAGCATTCGGAACCGACCCCGCAATGGTTGAGCGGATAGTAAATATAGTAAAAAAAAATATAGACGACAGAATTTCTGTTATTACAAAACTGACCCCGAATATCACAGACATAACAATACCCGCGCGCGCCGCAATTAACGGA
>JAERRQ010000093.1 GCA_016735355.1 Desulfobacterales bacterium
AGGTCTTTAATTTTGGCGTTGCGTATTTTTTGTTCATGGGAGTCCTTTTTTTCAAATGCCGACGCCATTTTCTGCAAAAGATCTTCGAATTTTACAGGTTTAATAAGGTAATCAAAAGCTCCAAGCCGCATTCCTTCAATGCTGGTCTCCACTGAAGCATGTCCGGTAAGTAAAATTACCTCTTCTATGGGCTGAATTTTTTTTATCTCTCTTAGCGCTTCAATCCCGTCAATTCCGCCCGGCATTTTAATATCAAGTAAAATCACATCAAATAATTGCTCATTAAGAAGTTTTAATGCCTCCTCCCCACTTGTCACACCGACTGCATCCAGTTTTCTTTTTTTCAGTCGATTCACAATTGTTTCCAGAAAATCAACCTCATCATCAATAGCTAATACTCTGAATATATTCATCGAAATATTTCCTCCTTTAAATTACTTTTTTTCCGGAATAACAACCGGCAGTGTTACATGAAAAGTAGTTCCTTCCGTTTTTTTGCTTTCAAATGTTATTGTTCCGCCCATCTTTTCAATGAGACTGAAACTTACCGATAAACCGAGACCGGTTCCCTTTCCGGCTGCTTTGGTCGTAAAAAATGGATCAAAAACTTTTCTTTGCTGCTCTGCCGAGATACCCTCTCCGTTATCCTTTATACTGATAATGAGATTAGATTTTACCCTGCTGGTTTTTATTTCAATACTTCCGTTTGAACCTATCGCGTCTATAGCATTATTGATTAAATTCATAAAGACTTGCTGAAGCTGGGATTGATCACTTGCGATAACAGGCAAATCTTCCTGCAAGTCTTTTTGAATCTCAATATTGTTTATCCGGGCATGGCTTTCCAATAGTTCTACTGTTTGAATTAAAATTTCATTCAAGTCAACGTCGTCCAGGTGTGGTTCCATCCTTCTTGCAAAACCGAGCATATTATGGGTTATCTTCCTGGCCCTTTCCACATGATGCTCAATTTTTTCAATTGAAGTCAAATATTCTTTAAAATTTTCACTTTCCTGAAATTCTTCATCTTCCAGCAAATCCTTCATCCATCCTGCTTTTTCGCCTATAACCGCAAGTGGATTATTAACCTCGTGGGCAATTCCGGCTGCCATTTTTCCCAGCGCTGCCAGCTTATCCGACTGGATAAGCTGGGCATTCAGTTCGCTTATCCCTTCATCCGCTTCCGCCAAACGATTTAACGTTGTCCGGGTTGTAAAAACGGTGGTTATTACTATTGCCAAACAACCAAAAAGGATAATACCTACTACTAAATTCCGGGTTGCAAACAACCCGCTCATCTCACGGCCGGTTTCCTGGCTGATAACAAGCAGCCATTCATTATTTTTCAACCATGCGCCGGCATAATATTTTGTATCGCCATCGGTATTTTTATTTTCTTCAAAAGATGCTTCTTCTCCCAGGGTAGTTATGTCTATCCCGGAATTTTCTAAGATTTTACCGGTAAAGCGTGGAGCTGTTTGAAAAATTCCTTCCTTGTTTATAATATAGGCATCGCCTGTTCTTCCTGTCTGGGCAGTTTTGACAAGCCGGTTAAAAATATCGGAATCGATTGTAGCCCTTAATATCCATTTGCCGCTTCTGTCATATCCACTGACGGCAATGATAAAATGAGGCATTTTTCGAAACCCCATGAATACATCGCTGATATAAACTCCTTTTGCCATCACCTCATTAAACCATGGTTGCTCCTCATAATTTAAGCCTTTCAGATTATATGGCCCGGCATATGCAAGCTGTTGACCGGTATTATCGATAATTCCCAGGTCAACTATGCCGAGATTGTCCGCTCGATGATTTATCACTTCAAACACATTAAAAAGGTTATCCTGCTGTTTTAAAAAATCAAATTTATTGGTATCTACAATAGTGGAAAGTATGCTTGTTCTTTCCTTTAAAAATATTTTCACGGCATTGGATTCAGATTTGGCTTTATATTTTACCTGGTCTTCGATTTTTTCCTTATACACATTTGCAAATTGATAATAGATTATTCCGCCGAGCAGGATCAAGGGGATAAAACAGACCAGCAGCGTTATCATAATGATTCTTTTTTGAAGTTTTCTATATAAAGGTTTTCTCACATAAATTTCCATTGGGAATAGCCTTTTTTATCCTTTTATTTTATTCATGACCATGACAAAAATTGCCAGTAGCCGAATATAGCCCAAAACCAAAGTACAAGCCAGGCCAGGATGGTTACCGGCAAACCGAATTTTACAAAATCAAGTACATCGAGTAGCCTTTCTCCGGTTTCCGGATCCTTTCCCATACCAAACGCAATAGCATTATTAGGCGTGCCCACCACCAGAAAATTTGCAAAAGAAGAGGAATAAGCACATGCCAGTCCCACTTTCCAGACACTAACTCCTGCAAGTGTTGCCATGGGAAGAACTATCGGCCCAAGCGCCGCAACTGTAGCGCCGTCGCTCATAAAATTGGTCATGGTTCCTGTCAAAAGGCTGACACCCACAACCAGTCCGTCACCATGAGACATAAAGTCGGGCAGAAGACTTACAAAAGTATTGGCCAACCACAAGGCTCCTCCGGTAAATTTCAAGCCTACACCCATGGCGCATGCAGCCGCATAAAGGCCGACCACATCAAAGGCCACGCCCTGCTGAATATCTTCCCACTCCACAATCCGGCATACAAACATAGCCATTACAGCATAAAGAGTCGGGCCTCCGAGACCCGCGTGTTCGCCGATGACAATCCACGCTATTATCAGAAGAACTAAAATAACCGCCATTGCAGCTTCTTTTCCGCCGAATTTAGGCATATTTTCCACCTCGGCCTTGACCACCTCGCTGGGATTAACATCTTTAACCATGAATTTAGGCTTGCAGCGGATATACATATAAGCCCCGATAACAACCGCCATCAGCGGAACAAAAGGCAGGCCGTATTTCATCCATTCTAAAAATGATATACTAGCGCCGTATTCCATAAAATAA
>JAERRQ010000001.1 GCA_016735355.1 Desulfobacterales bacterium
AGAACAAAATATTTTTCCTGATTGATCAATGATATAATTTCATCAATATCAAAACGATCCAATGGTTCCAGGCAATAATGCTTTTTACAATTCACCGGCCCTGCTGTATTAAAAAATTTCATTACATCCCCCAAAGCATAATGTGACTGAACGAAAACTCAATTAATTAAAGTAAAACAAAGCGTTATTGTATATTTATTTGTAACCGTTTACGGTTAACAGTTGGGTCGGAATACAGACTTAATATAGACCAAAGCGGGCTTTGCCCGCAACCCAACTCATTACATAACTTGGTTTCGCCAATATTTAAAGCTCCAAAAAATGGTAACCGTTCACGGTTTACAGTTATCAGTTTACGGTTGAAAAAACCAAAAAAATTTGAAATTTATAGCTAAAATGTTTCAATCATTAAGCTTCGATCATCCGTTACCATCCGGGTTCCCAGGCAAAACCTGGGAACTTTTTACAGAAAGCCTTGTAAAAGCAAACTTTTGGTTCCCAGTTTAGAATTCGAGTTTTGCTATGTTTTTTAACCGTTAATTGTAAACCGACAACCGTGAACGGTTACAAAAAATGTAGCTAAAAATTTACAGAATAAACAGCAGATTACAATATAAACTACAAAATTTGTAGATATGGATGGGGTAGGGCAGAATCCATTTCTGCCCTTGTAGCATTTGTGGCGGATATGGAATCCCCCCTACATCTGTAATAACTCTTGCCTTAGCCTTTTCAAGAGCATTGGTGAAATCTTCTGGAATCATATTGTCATGATCATGAATAACATTGAACATATTCCGGACTTCGTCCAGGAGTTTTTTCCCATATTAAGATTAAGCTTTCCGTTTTAATTGCCTTTTAACAATTTAAAATAATTAAAAAACAACTTGCAAAACGCATTTTTTTATATATTTTATACTAAAGGATAGGGCAATGCTGGTGAGCAACCCAAGCGCCTGTATGATGACCGAAATATGAGGGCCTTAATACTCACAGTTTTTGTTTGTGGAGGCTTGGCCTCAATTTTTGGGTTTTCTAATGTTGAATCCTGCCCGGATTCAATATATAAAAAAACTAAATGAAAAATATAGCATCATTTAAATATTTTATATAAATAATAAACGTAACCGTTCACGGTTTACAGTTATCAGTTCACGGTTTGAAAAACCAAAGAATTTTGAAATTTATAGCCAAAATTCTTATTAGGCTTCGCTCATCGTTATCATCTTATTCCCAGGCAGAGCCTGGGAATAAGAGTAAATTTAGATTTTTAGTTTAAAATTCGAGTTATGCTATGTTTTTAAACCGTTAACTGTAAACAGATAACCGTGAACGGTTACCTTACATCCAATGCCAATATTTTCCAACTACATAAAAATATTATTTATCCTGTTCGGTTTATTGTTTCTGGAAAACCATTCCCTTTACGCTGAAAAGCCTTTAAATCCGGATACTATTTGCGCAAAAAATGAAGCTGTCCTGGTATCGGACAGCATGGGAAAGATTCTTGTAAGCATAAATGCCGATGAGAAACTGATACCTGCTTCAATCCTGAAAATATTAACATCTCTTACGGCCTTTCATTATCTCGGTACGGACTACAGGTTTGCAACTGAATTCTATATTGACGATGATATGAATTTAAAGATAAAAGGATACGGAGATCCGCTGCTGACATCAAAAGTTGTTCAGGAGATTTCCGAAACGTTAAAAAAAAGATTGGCAGATGCCGGGCCTGTAATCGGTGACATAATAATGGATGATTCCTATTTTGCAGACCGGATTATAATACCTGGGAGGTCATTTTCTCCGGAACCGTATGACGCACCCAACGGAGCGCTGTGCGTTAATTTTAATACTGTTTTTTTTAAACGTGCCCCCAACGGTTCTTTTGTCAGCGCTGAACCTGAAACACCTCTTTTGCCTTTTATTTTAAAAAGAATCAATGCCTCAGGCATAAATAACGGGAGAATAGTACTATCCCATTTTAAAAAAGAGAATCGACTTTATGCTGGTCATATGTTTCAATACTTTCTGGCAAAACAAGGTATAAAGATAAAAGGCAGGGTGCGCCCAGGGAGGATAGATACTGAAAAGGATAGGCTGATTTTCAGATATTATTCAAAGTTTACTATAAAACAGGTTGTTTCCAAACTCCTTGAATTTTCCAATAATTTTATTGCCAATCAAGTACTCCTCGCTATGGGAGCGGATGCTTTCGGAGCTCCGGGAACATTGCAAAAGGGTGTTAAGGCGATGCTTGCCTACTCAGAGGAGCAGCTTAAAGCATATAATATTAATATTAGTGAAGGTTCGGGGATTTCAAGAAAGAATAGAATTTCGGCACGAAATATGCTTAAAATTATTGAGGATTTTAAACCTTATCGCAATCTTATGCGCCATTGCGGAAATGAATACTTCAAAACCGGAACCTTAAACGGGATTAGTACCCGCGCAGGTTATCTGATGAATCAGGAAGGTGCTCTTTTCAGTTTTATTATTATGATCAACAAACAAGGGGAATCTGCAAAAAAATTTATGAAAAAAATACGTTTAATCGTCGAAAATTAAGCCAATTATTTGACGATGTCATATTATTTTTTTACGCAAAAAGTATTATTTGAATATTACCATGATGAACATAAAACGAAGAGACTTCATGAAAATTACAGCCGCCGCCATCCTCAGCGCCGGTGCAGGTCTGGATGTGCTGGCCGGTATAGCAAAAGCGGCCTCTGCGCAGCCGGAGGATAACGACAGCAATATTAAGGACTATCTGCATAAGATGCATGATTTCGATCAGCCTCACAAGGATGATATTTATCTCAACACCGCCCAATTTCGTGTTCTTAAATCATCTGTGGCAAGACTGAAACGCCTGCAAAAGACTGTCGGTCACGCAAATTTCTATTTATTAAGTTTTGACGAAGCCTTAAAAATATCCCGTGTTTATTCAAGGGTCGGCAGATTTTCAAAAAGCGAAATAGATTTTCTAGAAACAATTTTTTATGAAAACAGCTCAAGATACGGTTTTTTCGGTGAAAAGCCTTTTAAAGACATAACCAGTCGGATCCTAAAACAGGAGGTCATCAAAATACCTTATACAGGAAATTATCTGTACAAAGGTGAGCCTTTTTCCGTCTATAACAAGATCAAAAAAGAGATAGGTGATAATGTAATCCTGACATCCGGGGTGCGCAGCATCATAAAACAGTTCTTGCTGTTTTTGGACAAAGCATGCCGAAATAAAGGTAACCTCTCCTTGGCATCACGTTCCCTGGCGCCTCCGGGTTATTCCTTTCACAGTATAGGCGATTTTGACGTGGGGCAGGTCGGTTTCGGATACGACAATTTTACAGAACGGTTCACCACAACAGAAGTTTTTAAAAAACTGCAAAAATTCGGATATATCAACCTGCGTTATAAGCGCAATAATCTTCTGGGTGTAAGGTTTGAGCCTTGGCATATCAAAATAAGGTAACGGTTAAATCGAAATACAGACTTAATACGAGACTATGACTCGTCATTTGCATTTAAAGCACGTTCCTTACCTTGATAAAACAATTGTTCATAGTTGATTGTGCCTTTTTTAGTAAACCGTGAACGGTTACAAAATAATCAACTATTCTCGCTGTTCAAATTGTTTCTGTTCACTCGCCATTTGATACGCAGTGAAATATTTGTAAGTGTTCCGGACATATTGCACAGTCTCACGCCCGATACGTTTCGCTGCAATCATTTCTACATTCCGGAACCAGACCGTGGAATTGAATCCTGATCCGGCAGCCTCTCTTTGGAGTCGATTGATTTTGGCAGGTCCGGCATTATATGCTGCCAATGAGAAGAGTGTTTGATCAAGTTCATCCATTTCGGGGTTGCTGAAATAGTGGTTTCGTAAAAAAGATAGATACTTGGCTCCGGCATGGATGTTATTTTCCAGTTTCCCGATATCCGTGATCCCTATTTTAGGATCAGATGCGGTTGAAGGGAGTAACTGCATAATACCGATTGCGCCGGCCTGACTTGTAACGCTATTGTTCAGCTCTGATTCCTGATATCCCACAGCAGCCAGCATCAACCAGTCGAAGTCATACTTATCACCATATTTTTTAAATAGCCTGATGAGTTCCTTAAACCTGGCCTTTTTCGCATCGTTCATTGAATTATGGATCCACTTATTCTGCTTAAGATAGCGTTTTAATATGATATTGCCGAACAGGGTTCCCTTTTTATGTCCAGCTGTAAATTCGTTGATAATCTGTTGCAGTTTTGGACTCTGCTTGCGAAAAGCCCATGCAATTTGTCCTCCGGAATTTACGTAAATATGCTTGTGCACCTTAATATTATCAAAGACTCCGGCCCAAAATTTTGCTTTATGGCTGTCTACAATGGTCATGGGAATAAGACCGGCGTTCACCATCTCCAGCAGATCGCTGTCTTCAAGGTTTTCATCAGCAGGTACGATTTTTATTTCAGATTTTTTGGAATTCAGGAAAGATTTATTGAGATTTAAAAGATGTTCGTAATAGCTGCTGGAACGGCGTAGGTGTATCGTTTTTCCCGCCAGGTCGTCTATTGATTTAATGGGTGATGAATTTGGGCCTGTAACCAGGTTTTCCTTTATTCCCTTTGTAAATGGAATAGAAAAATCAACCTGTTCGGTCCTTTCCGGAGTTATGGTATAATTAGCAGCAATGATGTCACCCTTTCCGGCTAGCAGGGCCGGGATTAAGCGGTCTCGTGTGACTGGAATAAACAGGATATTTATTTTGAATGTCTTTCTATCCAGTTTTTTGTTGATGAATTTCTCAAATTCCTTCAGGATGTCATGGGATATCCCCCGCTGTATTCCGCCGTCGAAAAAATAAAACATCCTGTTAAACGTAACCAGCGCGCGTATCTGATTACGTTCGGCCATTTTATCAAAATCACCATACCATGTTTCAAGCGATTTAAAATCATCTAAAGAGACTTCTGCCTGTGGCAAGGTCTCTTTAACATCCGAACAGGAAGGCAAAGCGATAACAATCCAGAAAAATAATGCAAATCTCAAGCAGTAAAGTATGTTATGTTTTAAATGCATTCAAGCGGCATCCGTCTATAAATTAAATTAGTAACCGTTCACGGTTGTCGGTTCACAGTTAACGGTTTAAAAGCATAGCATAATTCTAATTTTAAATTAAAAATCTAAATTTGCTCTTATTCCCAGGCTCTGCCTGGGAATAAGATGATAACGATGAGAGAAGCCTAATAAGAATTTTGGCTATAAATTTCAAAATTCTTTGGTTTTTCAAACCGTAAACCGATAACTGTAAACCGTGAACGGTTACTTAAATTACAGGGTTCGTTCGGGCATTATTTTAAAATAATTGCTCCATAAACCTTATCCATTCTTTTTAAAGCAAATTCATGAAATTCCTGATCAAAATCCGCCACTCCCTTTACAGGAACAGCAACCTTGTAGTCTCTATTGACAAGCCCGCCCACAGTATCCATTACACAGATAGAAGTGCAGACTCCCACAACTTCAATATTCTCTACTTTTGCCTTTTCTAATATTACAGATAAATCCGTATTGAAAAATCCACTGTACCTGTTCTTGGGAATAAGCGGTTCTCCCGGTTCAGGGTTGAGTTCTTTAATAATATGACTTCCCCAGGTACCTGTTATGCAATGCCTTGGAAATCTTACAAATTCCTTGTCATCTTTAGCATGGGAATCTTTCAGGTAGACAACCAAATCATTATTTTTTCGATATATATCAATACGTTTCTGGATAAAAGGAATTATATTCCTGGCATTTTTGCCAAAAAAAAGCGCACCCCCTGCATCTATGAAATCGTTAAGCATATCAATAATAATTAAAGCTTTTTTTGTCATTACAACTCTCCATTAAGCAGCCTCTCATGTATATTATCAAAACCGCCGTTTGACATAATGAGTATAAGATCCTTTGGTTTTGCTTCTTTAATCAGGAAAGCGATTATATCTTCTGTATTTTGAAAGTAGTATGCGTCCCTGTTGCGGGTTTTGACATCCTCCACCAGCTTTTTTGATGAAAACCGATCGTCATAAGGTATTTTATTGAGTAACGGCGGCTTGCGTATGCAAATAATATCAGCAAAATCAAAAGAAAGAGGATAAACATCCTGAAAAACTTTACGCATACTGGAATTGGTTCTGGGTTCAAATACAGCAATAACCCGTCCATCAGGATAGTATGGTTTTACTGCCCTTATTGTTTCCCTTACCGCAGTGGGATGATGGGCAAAATCATCCATCACAGTGATGTGATTTTTTACACCGCGCACTTCCTGACGCCTTTTGATCCCCTGAAACGTCGCAACAGCTTTTTGAATAATCTCAAGAGGTATATGCAGACTATGGGCAATCGCTATAGCCGCTGAAGCATTCAGCAGGTTATGCTCTCCCATCATACTGGTTTTAAAAGCGGTGGCTTTGCCTTCATGTTTCAAGATCCTGAATTTAGTCCAGGGAGGATCAATCTCTATATCAGCCAGACGCCATTCGGATGATTCTTTTCTACCGTACTTTTCCAACCGGAATTTTCCATTAACCACAAGGGTATCAATATTAACATCATTATCAAAGGCGAACAGACTGCTTTTTGAAGAAATACCATTTAAAAAAGTTTTAAATGTCCGTTTTACATGATCGAGATCTTTGAAAATATCCGCATGATCGAATTCTACGCTCGTGAGGACAGTCATGAAGGGATCGTAGTGTAAAAATTTGGCCCCTTTATCAAAAAAGGCCGTATCGTATTCATCACCTTCGATTACTATGTAGTCCCCTTGCCCAACACGATAATTACTATCGAAATTTTTTAGAATCCCGCCAATTATAAAGGAAGGATCCCATTTGCTTTCATAACGGCCGGCTTCATGAAGAATCCAGGCAATAATTGAAGCAGTGGTAGTTTTCCCATGCGTGCCGGTAATCAGAAGCGTTTTCTTTTTTTTGGCAAAAACACTTCCATTGGCAAAAACACTTCCAACAGCCTGGGGCATGGAGCAAAATGGGAGCCCCATCTCCATCATTCTAACCGCTTCGGGATTATCCCGTCTGACTGCATTGCCGACAATAACAAGGTCCGGTCCGTATGATACGTTATCGGCGCTAAATCCGTCCGATAGATTGATGCCCCTGGCTGCAAGAAAAGTGCTTATAGGAGGATATACTTTCCGGTCAGATCCTGTTATAGCAAATCCGGCATCCTTAAGCATGCAGGCCAGCGCGCCCATGCCTGTTCCGCAAGCCGCGATAAGATGTATGCTTTTCAGATTGTCCGGTATATAGTTTTTATTTAAATCCATACATCTCCATCTCTTACATAGGCTTTAATATAGACCCCGCTTCCTGGAAACTGTAATAACCCCGTTTTGACACGATAATATGATCAAGAACACGTATACCAAGGATCTCCGCCGCATCGACAAGCTGTTTTTGTGCCAAAGTGTCTGCTTTGCTGGGTTTCAAATCACCGGAAGGATGATTATGAGCAAATATGACTGCCGAGGCCCGGTCCTTAATCACATCGGCAAAAACCTCCCTGGGGTGGATCTGACTGCTGTTGACCAGGCCGATAGTGACTATTCTTTTTTCAATCACTTCATTGGCTCCGTTAAGGGACATGCATACAAAATGTTCCTGATTTTTTCCGGAGATATCGGCCAGCAAGGGGAGCGCATCTGCTGCGCTTGATATTCTGACTCTATCTTTGGCCAGGTATCGTCGGGCAAGTTCAAAGGCGGAGAGTATCTGGGCGGATTTTGCAAGCCCCATGCCGTTTACTGAGGAGATGTGTTCAAGGGACAGAGCGCTTTTATGCTTACGGATAAGTTTTGCGACGGCCCGCGCAATCGAAACAACGTCAAATCCTCTGCCGCCGGATCCGATAATAGCCATTACAAGCTGCTCATCAGTAAGCGCCGATGCACCCCTTTCCCGCAACATCTCACGCGGCCGGTTATGTTCAGGCATCTCCTTGATGGGTTTCATAATCAGATTATATTTGAGTCGCACTCCTCCGGGAAAGTTTTAAACACGTTTATCATCTTCACCTTTACGGCGGCGGATAACATTTCCAGCGCCGGGGGTACTCTTTTTTCGTTTTTTTGCGGCCTGTTCTTTTATATTTTGTTCTATCAGAAATTTAAGCTGTTCTTCAATATCTTTTCTTCTGTCATTTCCGCTCCGCCTTTCCGGGTATTCATAAAAAACAATGCTCTGCCTGCGATCTCTGCCGCTGCGCCTCTCTTTTTTGGGTTTTTCTACTTTCATAAGGTTTTTTGCATGGTGGTTTAATGGTTAAATATGAAAATCTGCTTAAAGGAGACAGTCCCAGGGTAAAGTACTTAAGCCCGCTGCCTGACAACTATCTTTATATCGGACATTAAACTACAAACCTTAACCCTAATTTTTCATAAAGAAATTATTTTTGGTTTTAAAAAATAAGAATACGATTACACTTATAATTAGGAACGTGGACGAAATAACTTCCCCAACTATACATCACAGCTTCAGGCCATCTTCGCCCGATCTGAAATCACAAAAATATTGAAATAGCTTGCTATTCCTTCAACTTTTGTAATTTTAGATCGAACAAACCTAACCTAAATCTGTGCGCCTACTTGTGGAAGTTATTTCGTTCACGTTCCTTATCATCAAAAGGACGTTGTAAACTGCAAGAGTCGAGATATATTTTCATTTAA
>JAERRQ010000395.1 GCA_016735355.1 Desulfobacterales bacterium
AGAACTTTGCCCACCAGACGAGAGCCATCATTCATCAGCAGTTCATCGGCCATCGCGGGAAAACCGGATAGTAGTATTGTCGCAACAGCCAGTGCCAAGCTTCGGGGCATCTTGATTTTTTTGCAAAAACCCATTATCAAACTCCAGATAGTAAATGATAAAAATTTATTTTTTTGGCAAGATGCCCGAAAGGAGAAAAAATAGGCACGAACCCCTCCTTTCACGCTTCAATTTGGAATAGGTGTGTATGCTAATCCATTTAAAAGGATAATGTCAAAAAAAATCTGTGTTCAAAAGAGACAGGAGTGTGATAAAATGCCTAATTTATTGACACTAATGAATAAAAGGCGAACTTGTCCTGTTACCCCCATCTGTCAATTTTAGGAACGTGGACGAAATAACTTCCACAAGTAGGCGCACAGATTTGGGTCAGGTTTGCCCGATCTAAAATCACAAAAGTTGAAGGAATAGCGAGCTATTTCAATATTTTTGGGATTTTAGATCGGGCAAAGATGGCCTGAAGCTGTGATGCATAGTTGGGGAAGTTATTTTGTCCACGTTCCTTAGTTCATGCACTATTTAAAAAATGAGCAGCGCAGCCATTGTAGATCGATCGACTCATCAAAATGTAAAGTTATTTTTGAGCGAGCCCCAAACATTTTGTAATAACTATGAGTACATCCTGTAACGAATTATCAAAAACCGTCATTATCCCTAATCGCCTTGGCATTCATGCAAAGCCCGCCGGCTTGATAGCAAAACTGGCAAAAAATGCTAAATTCGGGATATGGATGATAAAAAACGGAGACAGGATTGATGCTTCAAGTATTATAGATATCCTTTCATTACTTTGCGCACAAGGTTCTTCAGTAACTTTGGAAGTAAATAACAAGACAGATAAAAAAATTCTCAACGACATTATAGAATTGATTACACTAGGATTCGGGGAATAAACTAATATGACTAAATCGAATGAAATTACCTTAACTGGATTAAAAGTTTCTCCTGGTATCTGTATTGGAAAAGCATATATTGTTGATCACGAAGGCGTTGATGTAGTTGAAAAATATTTAATAACGAGTCAGGATCTCCAAGAGGAAATTCAACGCTTTAAAAACGCAGTCAAAAAAACTAATGACGACCTTCAGCTACTGATGAAAGACTCCTCTGAAGCTGTGCAGCAACACGCATACATTGTTGAATCCCATATGATGTTGCTCAGGGATAAAAATTTCTATGACAAGATTATAGAAACATGCGAAAAGGAACGGGTTAATGCAGAATGGGCTGTCAAGAAGGTTACATCAAAACTTAAGGCAATGTTTCAGAATATTAAAGATCCGTATTTGAATGCACGGGCATCAGATATTGTTCATGTGTCTGACCGTATAATAAGGAACCTTTTGGGAGCTAAACCGATTGATATAGCCAAAATCGACAAACGGGTCATACTGGTTGCCCATGACCTTTCTCCTGCTGATACCAGTCAGATCCAACTGGAAAAGGTTATGGGGCTTGTCACGGAACTTGGCGGGAAGACATCCCATACCGGCATTATCGCACGCACACTCGGAATTCCCGCTGTTCTGGGACTTGATAATGTAACTGAAGTCATTAGTAATGACGACCTGATCATTGTGGATGGCTCGTCCGGCACCGTTATTGTTCATCCCGAAGAGGAGACATTAGTCAGATTCCATGAACGTCAAGTAAAATTTGAAGAATATCAGTCATTTATTACCCGTGAGAGTCATCACACTGCTCAAACAACCGACGGTATTCACCTGCAGATTATGGGTAATATAGAGCTCCCCGAAGAGGTGGTATCTGTTCTTGCGCATGGAGGTGACGGCATAGGCCTGTACAGAACAGAATTTCAATATCTAAGCCGTCCTTCTTTTCCTGATGAAAGTGAACTTTTTGATAAATACCAGGATGTTGTGGAAGTCATGGCGCCGAAACCCGTGACAATTCGCACCCTTGATATAAACGGAGACAAAGCGGTTGCTTTTGGCAATGCTTCTGATGAGGCAAATCCGGTCCTGGGACTTCGTGCAATAAGATATTGCCTGAAAAAACAAGAAGTTTTTCTAACCCAGTTGCGTGCCATATTAAGGGCGGCTGCATTTGGAAATGTCAGAATATTATTTCCGCTGATATCTAACTATGATGAAATAATTGAAGCTAAAAAACTTTTGGATAAGGCGGCTGATTCCTTAGATAAAGAAGGAGCGATTTTCAATCGGGATATCGAGATAGGTATTATGATTGAAGTCCCGTCAGCAGTAGTCATGGCTGATGTAATGGCAAATGAAGTCGATTTTTTCAGTATCGGCACAAACGATCTTATTCAATATTCCCTGGCTATTGACCGGGGGAATAAAGATGTCGCCTATCTTTACAACCCTCTTAATCCCGCTGTAATCCGCATGTTAAAACATGTTGCAGATGTGGCCAGGGATAAAGGAATCAGAATATTCATGTGCGGTGAAATGGCGTCCGACCCCATTAACATACCCATACTTTTAGGACTCGGAATGGATGAATTAAGTATGAGTCCGCAGTCCATGCCGGCTATCAAAAGTATGGTGAGATCTCTCAACATAAAAGATACAAGGCTATTCCTTAAAGAAATACTTAAAAAGGCAACAGCCATTGAGATTATGGATTTGCTGGAAGATAATTACGGAATTCTTGTTTCAGACAAAGTATACAGATAGCGGTGCCAACTTGACGAAAAAACATAAAAAAATTGTAACCGAAAACAGAAAAGCCAGGCATAACTATTTTCTTGAAGATAAGTACGAAGCCGGGCTTGTACTTAAAGGCACCGAAGTAAAATCGCTAAGACTCGGGCGTGCCCACCTTAAAGATTCCTATGCCAGAATCATCAAAGGTGAAGTCTTTGTTTATCAGATGCATATTGGAGAATACCCTTTTGCCCATTATGAAAACCATGCTCCTTTAAGGCCAAGTAAGCTGCTGTCGCATCAACAAGAAATAAAAAAGCTGTACGGCAAGGTAAATGAAATGGGTTTTTCTTTGATACCCCTAAAAGTTTATTTTATTAATGGAAAAGCCAAAATAGAGATAGCGCTTGCCAAGGGTAAGCGCAAGTATGACAAACGCGAAACCATAAGGAAACGGGATGAAAAAAGAGATCTGGACAGAGCCCTGAGAAATACTTGACATATCCTCAGGGCCTGGTTATTTTATCAATAGTAATACACCTCATGGGGGCGAAACGGCTTCGACGGGGATGATGAAGCTCCGGCTGCATACCGAGCAACTGTCAGCTCGTAAAAAAGGCGGAAACTTAAAATAATCGCAGATG
>JAERRQ010000221.1 GCA_016735355.1 Desulfobacterales bacterium
TCATGGATGGATAAGGTGGTCAATGTAAATTGGCGGTAAAAAAAATATAGCTATGAAAATAAAATCCAATAATAAAACAGAGAAAAGAAGCCTTGAGCAGACTAATGTTTCTTCCGGCGTTTCTTCCGGCTTGAAGGGTATTTCTATTCAGACTCATTTGCTGCAAAGGCAGGCCAATATAATAAATAACAGCCTTTATATGGCGAGGCAGCGAAAAAGCATTCAATACCTGGATACGCTGCAGAAAAAGAAAAGCAGGACAGGTCTGCCTGATGAAGTTCAAAGCAAGATGGAAAGATCTTTTAATGCGGATTTTTCAGATGTGAGGATACACAAAAATTCATCAACAGCTTTTGAGGTGGGTGCGCTTGCTTATACTCAAGGCTCTGATGTTCATTTTGCGCCGGGGCAATTCAGCCCGGAAACATCATCCGGCCAAAGACTCCTGGGTCATGAACTTACACACGTGGTTCAACAAAGAGAAGGCAGGGTTCAGCCGACTACGGAAGTTGCAGGCCTTCCGGTGAATGAAAATCCCGCATTAGAAGATGAAGCAGATCTTATGGGGATAAAAGTTTCAAGGTAGGAACGGGAACGAAATAACAGGGGGAAATTATGAACACTTTTGTATTGCAGGCAGAAAATAAACAGGAAAAAAATGCGGTTCAAAGAGTCAGGCAGCCTGAAAATAATGGGAAAAACATATCTGTTTTTCAAGATAACAGGCCATCTGCCGTAATTCAGAGAAAACTTGCTGAAATAGTACAGAAAAGTATGGATAAGGAAGTTGCCGGTCAAAAGGCCGAGTTGGATGAGGAAGAATTGATGCAGGGAAAAGCAGCCCAGCTAGTACCTGAAGAAGAGGAAGAAGAATTGATGCAGGGAAAATTTTTTTCTAAAAATAATACGTTGATAACCGACAATTAATAACTGACAGCTTTCTTTTAAAATGGAGTGCGTGTTGGATATCAGTGGTAAAAATGCTTGTAGTCTTGAAAAAGAGATTCAATGGTTTAGTAAAGTCATTGAGGCACGGATTGCTCTTTATTTTGAGCATGATGAATGCAAATTTAATAAAATTGAGGATGTTAAAACGCCTGTTTTGCATGAATCGGAATCAAATTACGCAAGAATCGTAAATGATTACAAGATGGGGTTTGACGAACGTATTGTGCTTATCCTTGCCCTGATACCACATATCCGACCCCAGGTACTGGACACATTTTTTATTAATAATAAAAATTTCAGCCGGCCATTTTCAGAATTTGGGGGCTGGAAAGGCAATACTCACGGCGGTTTTCTGCCGACAGGTGAAACCGCAGCCTTTATTCTTGCAGGCAGCGATCTTGCAAAAAGATTTCAAATTATACAGCTTTTTGAAAAAAGTCATTACTTTTATACACAGAATATACTCAAAATAGAAAATCATGCCGCTAATGAGCCTTTTTTCAGCGGGATGCTGGTGATAACCAATGAATATTTAAATCTTTTTACATCAGGCAATTACCATAAACCTGATTACAGTATCAGTTTTCCGGCAAAGCTTGTTAAAACAAAACTGGATTGGGATGACCTTGTGCTGGGAGGTGAAATCCTGGACGAGATAGCAAATGTCAAGGGGTGGCTTACTCATAGTAAAACAATCATGGAAACCTGGGGGTTTGATAAAGTTATAAAACCCGGATACAGAGCCCTTTTTTACGGCCCCTCCGGCACTGGAAAAACCTTGACCGCAATGCTCATCGGAAAATCATCTACAGCGGATGTGTACAGGATTGACCTTTCCATGATGGTCTCAAAATATATTGGTGAAACAGAAAAGAATCTTGCCAATCTGTTTGACCAGGCTGAAAATAAAAACTGGATTCTCTTTTTTGATGAAGCAGATGCCCTGTTTGGTAAAAGAACCCAGACAGTAAGTTCAAATGACAGACATGCAAACCAGGAAGTCTCTTATCTCCTTCAAAGAACAGAGGAGTTTCCAGGGGTTGTGATTCTGGCAACGAATCTTAAAGCTAATATTGATGACGCCTTTGCAAGGCGTTTTCAGTCAGTTATCTATTTTCCCATGCCGGATACCGGGCAGCGCCTGCGGTTATGGAAAAATACACTTAACAGTAAAAACTGTTTTGCAGATGATGTAAATCTTGAAGAATTTGCTGAAAAATATGAACTTTCAGGGGGGGCAATAATAAATGTAGTGCGCTACGGTGCTATAAAAGCGCTTCTTGATAACAGGAAAGATATCTCACATAAAGATCTTTGTAAGGGTATAGTTAAAGAGCTTATGAAAGAAGGTAAAACAGTTTAAATAATGATCAGCAATGGTATGATAATATGGGAAAAAAATATGTTTTAATAAGAATCGGCGTCTGTTGTCTGTTTTTTTTATTCCAAATATGTTTTGCAGAGGCTCTTGCTGAACCCAAAACCCCTTCTAATGAAGAACAAAAGCAAAAGTTTAATTTGAATTCAGCTTCTTTTATTCTATCTAATATAAATAAAACCGCAGATGAGAAAACTTTGGAATACATAAAAAAATCGGATGAAGAGTTGAAACTTGTGTGGGAGAGTACTGAAAAATGCAGGTGTACTCCTAACCTACCCAAAATAGTATATGGATTTTATCCTTTTTGGATTAAAAATGCTGCAATAGAGCTTGATTTCAGTATTTTATCACGTATTGGATATTTTTCGATCGCTCCTGATTATGGAGGGAATATAAAAAAGCAAGATCTGTTACATCTTAGAGATTCGGAATTTATAAAGAAAGCCCATCAATACGGAACAGATATTGATATTGTATTAAGCCTTTACGATAGGGTTTCTGAATCAAAAGATCAGGGTAAGTTTGTGCTTGAAAGAGAACATATTGTTCAAAAGCTTATAGATCGTGTTGTTGAGGTTCTTGGACAGAGTGGGGCTGACGGTGTAACAGTTGTTGTAGTTCCTGACAAAATAGACGAGCAAAAGCAGCAAAGGTTGGCTAATTTTATTTACAGCCTTGGCACCAGTCTTAAAAAAGCGGACAATCGATACAAGTTGAGTATTCTTCTTTTTGCTGAAAAAAAAGGTGGGAATGCTTCTGTTATAAAGGAGCTTGCTGATGTTAAAGAAAAAATTGATTTTGTCCTTTTTGAGATGAGCTGGCATGGCAAAGATGAAAGGCCGACTTGTAATTTGTATGAACAAAGGTTGCATAAAAGAATCCGTGGCCTTATGGAAAACGGGATCAAGCCTGAAAAAATAATTCCTATAGTACCTGTTTATGGATTTAAAAGGGATGAGCTTTATGCTGCAACTAAAATGGTATATATCTCTGAAATTGAAAAGCTTCTTTATGATCCTGCACAAAATGTACAAATAAAAAATGATTTTATTTGTCTTAAAAAAGATAAAACCATAACATATTATGATAATCTTACTGATTTGGACGGAACATTCGATCTGATAAAAAAAAATGATACCGGAGGGATCGCCATATGGGCACTGGGGTTGGAAGAAGATCAGTCCGGCTTGTGGAAAATGCTTGAAAAAAATTTCAGTCCTGATGATCAGGACATTTCATATGTAAGGCGATTTATAAAAGATACTCCTGTTGCTACACCATGTATATGGATCTGCGCTTGCAGGGGCCCCTCCCGTATTGCTATTTTCTATATTATACCCGCAGTAATAGTTATTTTTAATTTTGCAGCATGGTTTTTTTGTCAGGCCAGAACAAACTGCGATAAGTGGTGGTGGGTGATACCGGCCGGGTTTATCGCCTGGATTATTCTGTTTTACAGTTATATTGTTTGTGTGCATGGCTGGTGGAACAAAATCAGGGATGAACTCGGAATTGTCCTGGTTGTAACAATTATCGGGATACTTCTCGTATGTGCTTATAAAATCTACGGAGAGAGGATAAGGCAACGTCTTCCGTGATAGTAGCCCTAATACTACGAAATTATATACTCATATCACCATCAGGGGATTTCAGAAATTGAAATTTTCTTTGGATAATCTGAATTTGATTAAAGTGGTCTTTATTATTCTATTTGTGAGGTATAAAGACCATGGCTTAATAGTGATACAGTGAAAATAAAATCTATTATCGATTTAGTGGTCTGTTATAGGCCATTGAAAATACAATAATAATTGATAAAGTCAAATTTAAAAGGATTGAGATATGTATGCACAAGTAGAGAAGTCAAAAAAGAATAAAAGTCGGGCGGTTGCTAATTCTGTTGGTCAAAGAGAGAATAGGGGACAGCAAGGTTTTGGGCTTGTGGATAATCGTCCCGAATCTAAATCTATAGAAATCTTACAATGTAAAACAAAGAAATATTCATCTTTAGTACCACAACGCAATTCTACAGAAAACTTATTGAAATCAACAATCCAAAGATTTGCTGTAACTGGAGCTGAACCAGATATATCAATAATAGAAGAAGATAGAAGGGGAGGACATACCGAAGAAAGGCATGTTAAAAAGTCAGATAGATACTTAAAGGAGCGCGCACCTGATACACCTGAAAAGATGGCATCAAGTTATACATCGTTAACAGTAGCCAATAACGAAACAAAAAAATGTATACATGAGAACTGGGATGTAATCAAGGAAGATTGGGAAGGTGCAGGCTTAGCAGGTAAGCGAGGTAATGTATGGTATACAGCAGACACATCAGGAAAATCATTTTTTTATAAAATTTTTGATCATAAAGGGAGGAAAAAAAGTGCATCTACAATCAGATTAGGACTCGCCAGGTATAGACTTAATGGAAATGCGGTTATTGATGAAGTTTTTGTTAACACATCTCACCCAACAGTGTAATTTAAAAAGTTGTTTCATAAAAGCCCATAACATCCATCAAAGAGAATAAAAATAAAATCAGACTTTTCTAAGGCTTGGGGAGCACCATAAAACTATAATTCAAAGTCCGGATTTACGCCGAGCGCCTGGTCTTCACCGCCAAATTCAGCAATGGTTGCGGACAGATTTCTTGTTCCTCTGACCTCAAAAAGATAAATCATAGTTTCAATCGATTCCCGCTGGCAAAAATAATAGCGAAATGAAAAACGTTCACGGTTTGGAGTTTCAACAATATGATCCTGTTCAAACCAGTGGTAAAGCAGTTCTATCGTAGTATCGGAAGCGCCTGCATAATCGTTTTCCCGCCAGGCTTTTAAAAAAATGCAGGTTTTGTGCAATGGTAATGGCTGAAGACCTGCGTCCTTTGACAACCTTTTCGGGTGACCTTAACAAATCCTTTGATAATATATTCCCGCAACCTTTGAGTTGAATCTTCCCGGCCGTCTAAAGAGCTGTTAGTAACCCTTTGATTTCATATGATTTCTTGAAATATTTAGTGTAGTGACATAATTATTGCTAATTTTGCTTGTTATTGTTGACTATAATTGATAAGTGTAGTAATAAAACAAAAGTTGGGGGCAATTATGGGCACTATTATTACACGTAAACAAAACAATAATACTTATTACCTTTATCAGGAAACCTATCGAGAAAAAATCAACAAAAAGGATGCTGGTAAAATTCGAGGGTCAGGAAAAAGTAAGGTTTGCACTCGATCAACTTATCTTGGTTCTGCTGAGACAATCCTTAGATGTATTAAGGGGAATAGAAGCCCAATTAAAGTTAATGCTCGAAACTTCGGTATGGTGGCGGCTGCTTACCAGGCAGCTTGTGTTATTAAATTACCTCAGATATTGAGTAAGCATATTAAAGGAAAACGGTTTGAAACAGAACTTTGGACATATTTTTTTGTAACAATTATTAACCGCTTAGATAGTGCAACCAGTAAAGAAAAAATGAGTGGATGGTTGAAAAAGACTATTCTTCCGGAATTACTTAATATTAAAATACAAAATTTTACAGGAAAGAAATTTTGGTACGTAACCGATGACGTTATATCGGAAAAAGAACTTAAACAAAGAAGAGAAAATATAGTAAATGACAATGATCCTTTTGAATGCATTGATGATACAATTTTCACCGCGATTGAAACTGAACTTTTTGCTTGCATTGATCAGTTGATGGATCTTTCCTCCGATGTCATTTGTTATGATACAACAAATTTTTTTACTTATATTGAAGAGCCAAAACGCTCAAAAATAGCAAACACCTGCCACAGTAAAGATTCAAAGAATCACCTTAACCATGTTGGATTACTAATGGCTGTAGAAAAATCTTTTGGCATCCCACTGATTAGTCGTGTTTATCGTGCAAACTGCCATGACAGCAAACTTTTTTCTCATATTCTTGCAGAGCTGATTGTCTCACTTAAAACACTTTGTGGAACTGAAAACGATTTGGTTCTTGTTCTCGACAAAGGAAACAATAGCAAAGAAAATTTTTCTTATATGAATGGAAAAATTAACTGGATAGGGGCATTAGTTCCTTCTCATTATAAAAATCTCATTGATATGAAATTGGATCAATACCATGGAAATTGGAAGGATAAGCGTTATTATCGGTGCAAAAAAACCGTGATGGGTGTTGAATGTGTTGTTATCCTGACATTTACTGCGGTCAGAAAGCGTAAGCAAAAGCATTCTTTAAGACGAGGTATTGAGAAACTAAAAAATGAGATAAATAAAAAATGGAAAAGTTACAAAAAAACACCCAAAAACATTACTCCAGGTATTGAAACCATGCTGAAGAAAAGTAGATATGGAGAATGTATTAAGATATCTGTGGTTAAGGGAGAACCTTATTTTGAAAAAAATTTAGAAGAGATTAAAACAAGAGAAAAACGTTTTGGTAAAAGCCTGGTTTTTTCAAGCATGCTTGAAGCAGAAACAGGGTATTTAATTGATACCTATAATGAAAAAGATATTATTGAAAATGATTTTCATCTTTTAAAAGATGTTACATTAATACGTTTTAGGCCAATTCGACATTGGACAGATTCTAAAATTCGAGCTTTTGCTTTTTGTTGTGTCGTTTCGATGATGCTAATGAGAGTTATGCAATGGATGACAGAACAGAAAGGATATAAAATGAGTCCAACTATCCTGAAAGATGAATTAACAGATATTCAGGAAATTATAATGGTTTATAGTTCTACAGATGCGGAACGTAAAATTACTGAAAGGAGTGCTGTTCAAAAAAAGCTTTGGAAAATTTTTGAGTTGGGAAAAATAGAAAACCAGTTATCACTACACAAATAAAATAGTAATCCACTTTGTTTTCAATTGGTTATAACTATAGAAATGGCCTATGTGGAAGATTCAGGTTAAAAAAACGGAAAAAAATCTATGCGGCAATTATCACCAAAGCTTGAAAACTGGCTGGAAGGATATAACAAACTGTTGAAAGAGATGAAGGAAAGCGGTTTCAGGCAGACCCCGACAAATGCCCGTGAAG
>JAERRQ010000118.1 GCA_016735355.1 Desulfobacterales bacterium
TATTCAGTTCTCTTAACCAGACCAGAATTTCTGCAGCCGCAGGCTCGATTGGAGCGGCCAGGGGTTGCTATGAACTGGCCGTAAAATACTGTAAGGAGCGCAAACAGTTCGGCCGGGAAATTGGCAAATTCCAGATGAACCAGGATCTCATTGCCCAAATGTCGGCTGAAATAGAAGCCGCCCGACTCCTGGTTTACATGGCGGCTGATCGAAAAGATAAGGGCCACCTGAATAATGGCCTGGATGTGGCTCAGGCAAAATATCTGGCGGCCGAGGTCGCGCTTAAATGTTCCCATATAGCCATGAAGATCATGGGCGCCTATGGCTATTCAACTGAATATCCCCTGGCACGTTTCTACCGGGATATTCCCAGTCTTTTTATAGTTGAAGGTTCTGCAAATATATGTAAACAGATTATAGCCATGGATCAATTGGGATATCGCAAGGCCAACAAATAGCACTATATAGATTCAGGGAGATATTTTACAATGGTTTCAACAGATACAACGACTATTCCTCTCAGGGAAGGCTTCTGGACAAACCTGAGAGATGGTAATAAGCAGACAAGATTAATCGGCAGCAGATGTTCTTCTTGCGGAGAAATTTTTTTCCCAAAAAAAGAGAAAAACTGGTGCGTACACTGTAACAGGTCTACACTCGAAGAAACCACTTTAAGCAATAAGGGGAAGATTGCCACCTACAGTGTTGTAATGCAGCAGCCGGGCGGTGGTTTTTATAAAGGCCCTGTTCCTTACGCTTATGGCTGCGTCGACCTCGAAGACGGGATAAGGATTGAGACTCTATTCTCCGCCGATAATTTTGATCAACTTGAAGTAGAGATGGATGTTGAGCTGGTGATTGAAAAATTTTATGATGATGAAAACGGCAATGAAGTTGTTACATTCAAGTTCAAACCTGTTTAAAAAATAATCGCAGGGGATATAAATATGAAAAATTTAAGTGAAATGCGGGAAGTATACGTAGCCGGAATCGGTCTTGTTCCCTGGGGAGTTTACGAAAACAAGGAACATTACGATTTCGGAAGCGACGCTGTGTTCAACGCCCTTAAAGATGCTGAAATGGAATGGAATAACATCCAGGCCGCTTTCATAGGAAGTGTTTACCAGGGAACCGGATCCGGCCATCAGGTAATTAAAGAGGTGGGTCAAACAGGGATACCCATAGTAAACGTCGAAAATGCATGTTCCAGCGGCAGTTCGGCCTTCAGGCTTGCCTACCAGATGATTGCGGCGGAGATTTATGATATTGTTATTGCGGTGGGTATGGAAAAGATGCCTAAAGGTCCGATCAAGAGCACTGCTTTTCGTCCATGGGAACTTGCCTCCGGATTTAACGTGCAAATGGCTAATTATGCCAATGAGGCGGTTGAATATATGCATGAAACCGGCGCCTCGGTTGAAGACTTTGCGCGTGTAACTGTAAAAAACCGTAAAAACGGAGCACTGAACCCGAATGCAAGATTCCAAAAACCTGTTACACTGGAAGAAGTAATGGAATCGAGAATGGTGGCAAGCCCGTTGAGGCTTTTCCACTGCTGTCCCCTTGCAGACGGCGCTGCAGCCGCTGTTCTTTGCAGCAAAAACAAATTAAAATCAATAAAAAGAAGCATCAGTGTAGCTGCGTCGACCCTGACCTCCGGTGTTTATGGAGAAGGTATAATGATGTGCGGCACAGTTAACAGCTTAAAATTTCCGGCGAAAAGTGGTATAGTAAAGCTGTCGGCGGATCAGGCTTATGAAATCGCAGGTTACGGCCCCGAAGATATGGATGTTGTTCAGGCCTATGATACAATGGCTCCGGCTGAACTGTGGGATGTTGAAAAGCTTGGATTCTGCCGGGAGGGCGAAGCTCCCAAATTTTTAAAAGAAGGCGTTTTTGATATAAACGGAAAAACACCTGTGAATACAGACGGCGGACTGATGTCCCGCGGTCATCCTCTCGGTGCAACAGGGCTGGGACAGATTTGCGAAATCATTACCCAGTTACGCGGCGAGGCGGGTAAAAGGCAGGTAAATAATCCCGGGATCGGACTCGCACATTCCATGGGCGCAGGACCCAACAGTTCGGTAACTATTTTTAAAAAATAATGTAAGCGTTCACCAGCATCACATCTGCACGTGATCAGGGCAAGCGACATAGGATGGGCTATTTATTAAAATTGCAGGGGTTCAAAATTGCAAGGGTTCAAAATTTTGAACCCCTACTACATTCAAAACAAGGAGATATAAATGAAAGTTTTAGCTATAAACGGGAGTCACAGACCGGGCCATAACACAGCCGCAATGCTGAATACAGTGCTTGATGAGGTTAAGGCGGAAGGCTTTGAAACAGAGCTGATTGAACTTTACGAACATGAAATCAAACTTTGTAAATCATGCAACAAATGCCTCATAAAGCCCGAATGCTCAATCAAGGACGATGATATGGCCATGATAATAGAGAAGCTGCTCGCGGCGGATGCGATCATTCTCGGCTCTCCCGTCTATTTCGGCAATGTAAGCGGTATTATGAAAATATTTATCGACCGTTCACGATCCATGCATATGTGCAAAAATGCCCTTGACGGTAAAATAGGAGCAGCGTTGACCCATGCAGGCCTGCGAAACGGGGGGCAGGAAATGACACAAATGATCCTTGAGAGATTTCTTCAGTGCCACGGTCTGCATGTTGTTGAAGCCCGGGATCCGGAAACAGGAATTTTCAACGGCGGCCCCCTCGGGACAATGTTCGACTCCATGGCCGGCGAAAATATAAAATGGAAAAAGGATGTATCAGAGGATACTCTGACACTAAAAACATGCAGCTCGTTGGGTAAAAATATAGTGCGAGTGCTAAAGCAAAAATAATCTTCTTATTAAGAGACCATCAAAGTCTGGTGTTGAAAAATGTATGGTTTAGAGGCAATAAGCAACAATAACGGATGGATTATATCAGGTGCAGGCATATTGATTGTCTTTGCATGTTTGGCATCACTCTCTTTTGCTGTTTCCCAGATTAAAGTAATTTTTATATTATTTGATCGCAGCAACAGGTTTTATAAAAAAATAAAAAGCCGGGACTCCAAAAAAAAGATTCCTGAAGCGGGTACTGCAGCTTTTTATGAATTACTTAAGAGTGAGCTGGAGGAGCCGTTTCAGTTGTTTGAACTTCTTGAAATATTAGATAAAAATAATTTTCCTCATCCATATTTAACTGTAAATCAATTACGTTATGGAAAAACGATAATTCCTTCCGGGGACGGTTGTTTTATATTCAAGAGGAATGAGGTATAGGATATGGATGATCTGCTGATGAAATTTTTCTCAAACACAGGCTATGCGCTGGTAGATTATCGTAACCTCATAATGATTTTTATCGCTTTTATCTTCATCTACCTTGCCATAGTCAAAAAATGTGAACCGCTTCTTCTGGTGCCGATTGGGTTCGGTATATTATTAGGCAATGTACCGGTATTTCAAGGGTTCGGCCTGGGTCTGTATGAGGATGGTTCGGTATTGCATTTTCTTTATTTCGGGGTCACAACCGGCATGTACCCTTCTCTGGTTTTTCTGGGCCTGGGGGCAATGACCGATTTTTCCTCACTGCTGAGGAAGCCTGTCTTGATGCTTCTGGGAGCTGCCGCCCAGGTAGGAATCTTTTTTACTCTTCTCGGAGCTTTATTCTTTGGATTTGGGCCGCAAGAAGCTGCTTCCATCGCTATTATCGGAGGTGCTGACGGACCGACATCAATTTTTCTTACCGCCAGATTAGCGCCCCACCTTATAGGTCCGGTTGCCATAGCGGCCTATTCCTACATGGCCCTGATACCTATTATTCAGCCGCCTATTATGAAACTTCTTACCACACATAAAGAAAGGCTTATAAGGATGGATGGCCTTCGTGAAGTTTCAAAACGAGGAAAGATAGTTTTTCCGATAATAGCTCTGCTGCTTTGTTGCTTTACTGCTCCGGCGTCCTTGCCGCTTTTAGGGATGTTTTTTTTAGGGAACCTTTTAAAAGAATCCACAGTAACCGAACGTCTGGCAAATACCGCGCGCACGTCAATTATAGATATAGCGACCATCTTACTGGGAGTAATTGTAGGCGCCAGCACCCAGGGTGACAAATTTCTTACTCATAAGTCTCTGGGAATATTTATATTAGGAGCGACTGCATTCAGCATTGCAACCGCATCAGGCATTATATTCGCAAAGATAATGAACCTGTTTATGGAACAAAAGATAAACCCGCTTTTGGGGGCCGCAGGAGTTTCAGCAGTGCCGGGTTCCGCCCGCGAGGTGCATTTACTGGCCATTAAGGAAGACAACACGAATTTCCTGCTTATGCATGCCATAGCATGCAACTCTTCGGGAGTTATAGGCTCTGCCATTTCAGCGGGAGTTTTATGGACTTTTTTGAGCTGATTATTATGAAACAAGATAATATTTATGATTATTTGTATAAAAAAGCGGAAGCAATACCGGTTTGGCAACACCTGGGAGCTCGTCTGTCAAAGTTGTCAAAAGGCGCTGCCCAGGTTGAACTGCCGTATAATACCAAACTGGGCAATTCCATGCAGGCTCTCCAGGGAGGCATCACAACAGCTATAGCCGACGCCGCCGGCGGATGGGCATTGCTTACTCTTGCGAAACCAGGCATCAAGATATCGACGGTTGAGTTAAAAATCAACTTTCTGCTGCCGATTCGTGAAGATGTGGTTGCGGAAGGAAAAGTAGAACGTTTGGGATCGGCAATCGGCACATCGAGCATTAAGGTTAAATTCATGGACGGCAGAACAGCCGCTGTCGGCATAGGCACCTATTATTTGAAAGATTGAGAAAAAATGGATCAAAAATACTTTGAAGATCTGCAGTTAGGCGATCGGGATCAGACCGTGGGACGAACCATAACAGAGGCGGATATAGTAAATTTCGCGGGATTGTCCGGTGATTTTAATCCGATTCATATGGATCAAGCCTTTGCAGAAAAAACTTTGTTTAAAAAAAGGATTGCCCACGGAATCCTGGTTTTTTCCGTTGCTTCCGGGCTATTTACCCAAAGCGAAATGAACACTTTTATGAAAAAAAGCGTTATCGCATTAATGGAGATTAAATGGAAATTCCTGAAACCGGTTTTTATAGGAGATACTATTCATCTTGAAGTAAAAATCATCGAAAAAAAGGAAACAAGCAAGCCCGATCGGGGGATTGTTATAGTAAAAAGAACTGTTGTAAATCAGAAAGGCGATACCGTTCAGGAAGGTGATATTATAATGATGATCAGGCGCAGGCCCTCATGAAATTTATATTTTAAAGTCTAAAGGAGGTTGTAAAAATGGATTTAACCGGAAGGGTCGCAGTTGTAACCGGCGCTGGAAGCGGGCTGGGGAGAGCCATATCTTACAGGCTGGCGGAAAACGGCGCTAAAGTTGTAGTAAATGACGTTGTTGAAGCGCAGGGCAATCTTACTGTCGAAAAGATAAAATCGAAAAAGGTAAAATCAAAAAATGGTGAAGCGGTTTTTTCACAAACGGATATTTCCAAATGGGACGGGGCCAAAGATTTAATTAAAAAGGCAAAAGAGACCTTCGGCAAAATTGATATACTGGTTAATAATGCCGGCATAACCCGAGACATGCTGGTCAGGGATATGGAGGAAGATGACTGGGACAAGGTCCTTGATATCAATCTTAAAGGAGCCTTTAACTGTTGCAAGTTCGCCACTCCGTATATGGTGGAACAGAAATACGGCAAAATAGTAAATCTTTCTTCCAGGGCGCATCTGGGGAATCCTGGTCAGGCCAATTACTCTGCTTCCAAGGCCGGCATAATCGGGCTTACCCGTTCATTGTCCCTGGAATTCGGCCGTTATAATATTAATGTAAACGCTGTTGCTCCGGGCATGGTTAATACGGAAGGCATCAAAGCCCTTAAAAAATATGATATGATAGTCGAAAGAGCTTTAAAGGTTACACCATTAAAAAGAATAGGCGAACCAGAAGATGTGGCCAACCTGGTTCATTTTCTGGTAAGTGATTATTCAAGCTATATAACCGGTGAAATTATTCACATAACCGGCGGAAGATACTAGTTTTATGGGAAAAATGCAAAAACTGCTGAACGATCCGATCTTTTCCGTTGGAGGATCGGAAACAGGCTCAAAAGTGATGCCGCTGAAAGAAGCAGTGAGCAGATATGTAAAGCAGGGTATGATGATACATACATGCCAGACAAGCATCAGATGGTGCCATGCAATTTTTAATGAAATTGCAAGGCAGTTCTGGGGCAAAAGGGCTGATTTTACCCTGGCCGGCATTTCAATGAATTTCCCCCATGCGGTGCTTGTGCATGGCGGGCTGGTCAAAAAAATGATTACAAGTTATTTTGGCGATCCCTACATAGTGCCGAGCCCCAACAGAGTGTTTCAGAAAGCCGTAAAAGAAGGAACCCTTGAGATTGAGCATTGGTCCATCTATACCATAACCCTCCGTCTGCAGGCCGCAGCCCTTAACCTTCCCTTCCTTCCCACCCACTCGCTTTTAGGAAGCACAATGGAGCAGGATAATAAAAAGGATCTCGTTATCATGGATGATCCATTGCGGGCAGGAGAAAAAATAGCCCTGGTAAGCGCTCTGCAACCAGATCTTACCATAGCTCATGGATGGCTTGCCGATTCTGAAGGAAATGCCGTTTTCCTTGCTCCCCTTGGTGAAAATATAAAGGGAGCGCTCGGAAGTAAAGAAGGTGTAATCCTTACAGTCGAAAAGATCGTGCCCACGGAAATCTTAAGGAAGTATTCACATATGGTAAAACTGCCTGGCATCTATGTGAAAAGCGTCTCGGAAGTTCCTTTTGGGGCGCATCCCAGTGGTTTGTCCCGCGCAGGCTTGGATGAACTGGATCTCTATAGTGAAGATTACCCTTTTATCGAAGATGTCCATCAGGCCGGCAAAAGCAAGGATTCCTTTCAGGCCTGGATAGACAAATGGATCCTTTCATGTTCCAGTCATGAAGACTATCTAGCCAAACTGGGTCATGAGAGGATTCAGAGGCTTACCGGGCAGTCGAATCCTGAATCCTGGCGTGTCAATTTTTCAAGTCTTGCAAAAATAACAGATAATGAAAAATATACCCCGATTGAAATGGCAATGGTTGTAATGGCCAGAATACTGGTGCAGAAAGTCAAAAAAAATAAACATAAAACTCTTCTGGCGGGCGCAGGGATTGCCAACCTTGCCTCCTGGCTCTGTTTTTACAAGCTGAAGCAGGAAGATTATTCTCTGGAATTGATGGCTGAAATAGGAATGTATGGGTATGTTCCCTGCCCTACCGAGCCGATTCTTTTCAATACCAGCAATTTTGCAACCTGCAAAATAACAACCGATATCCCGACCATTATGGGCCTGTTTGTGGGCGGCATAAAAGCGAACTGCATAGGCGCGCTCGGCGCGGCACAGATAGATCAACACGGCAGCATCAATACCACCAAAATGGATCAGGATAATGTTATTGTAGGCTCCGGCGGGGCTAATGATGTGTGCAGTGTTGCTAAAGATGTGGTAATAATTCTGCCCCAGTCATCGGACAGACTCCTATCAGATGTATATTATATCACTTCTCCAGGAAAAAATGTCAGTACCGTGGTATCAACCATGGGAATTTTTGAAAAAATGGCTAATGATTCGGGCTTCACCTTAACCGGGTATTTCCCCTCAAACGAAAAAAACCTGGAAAAAATCATAGAAAAATTCCAGAAAAAATCAAGCTGGTCCTTTAATGTTGGAAAAAACTTGAAAGAGATAAAACCTCCTGCGCATGATGAGTTAAAAATGCTCAGGATATTCGATCCGGACCGCTACTACCTTGGAGAATTAAAATAAACAGGAGATATAACTGATGGCTTTTACAGATGAACAGATCATGATCAAGGATATGGTTGCCAAGTTGAGCAGGAATGAAATTTTGCCTTTATCAAAAGATGCTGACATAGCAGGACATTCGTCACCTGAAATTGTAAAGCTTCTGGTGGAAAACGGGCTCCTAAAAATGGCTCTTCCTGAAGAATACGATGGGATTAACGCTGATTATACTACAATTGCGCTGGTTGTGGAAGAATTAGCAAAAGTAGATGCATCCGCTGCAATGACCGTTTTTGTTACCCAGGCGCTTATTAATATAATGAAGCAATGGGCAAATCAGGAGCAGAAAGATCGATTTTTTAAAAAAATGTTTGCCGGTGACAAAGTCAACGCCTTTTCTTTGACAGAGGCTAATTATGGATCCGAAGCTGCGGCTATTCAGACCAAGGCGGTGCTTGAAGGAGATTATTATACCATCACAGGAAACAAAATTTTCGTAACCAATGCCGATATTGCCGATTTCACCCTGGTGTTTGTCAGAACCGGCGAGGGTAAAAGGCACAAGGGCTTGTCCGGCATTATAGTTGAAAAAGGCACCCCCGGTTTTCGTCTCGGCAAGCATGAGGATAAAATGGGATTAAGGGGCTCGGATCTGTCTGAAATGATATTCGAGGATGTCAAGGTGCCTAAAGAAAATCTGCTGGCCGGCCCCGGCAAGGGATGGGACATACTGATGAGCGGCGGGGCTGATATGAGAGCCTACGGCCCCGGCGCCATGGCAATCGGGCTGGCCCAGGGAGCCCTCGATTATGCCTTGAAATATGCCAAAGAGAGAATCCAGTTCGGCAAGCCACTCAGCGAACTTCAGGGCATTCAATTCATGCTGGCGGATATGTCTATCCAGATAGAGGCCGGCCGTAGTCTTCTTTACCGCACCACGGAACATATGGACACAAATCCTGAAGAGCAGGCTTTAAGAAAACGTCTTGTATCATCCACCAAATGTTTTGCTTCCGATGTGGCTATGCAGGTGACCACGGATGCGGTGCAGATTCTAGGCGGTTATGGAGTCATGAGGGAATTTCCGGTGGAAAGGATGATGCGGGATGCCAAGATGATCCAAATATTCGACGGCAGCAATCAGATTCAGCGGGTTATAGTATCGCGCAGCCTGCTATAGTATAGGCTTTAAGATAAAAATTTTGGATGCGTTATCGGTCGTAGGAGTATACGATACGCATCCCTCTGGCCTTCCCAAAATGATTATATTAAAGCCTATAATTTGGTGTAATAATTGGGCCGGGAGGAGGTTTTAAAATGACTACCAGGGTTCATACAATAATTACCGGAAAAGTACAGGGCGTTTGTTTCAGGATAACTACAAAGCAAGAGGCTGAAAAACACGGTGTCACAGGCTGGGTGAGAAACAGAATTGACGGCTCTGTAGAAGCCGTTTTTGAGGGTGAAAAAGAGAGAGTGAACTCAGTGCTAAAATGGTGCCGGGACGGCCCGCCAATGGCAAGGGTCAATAAGGTTGAAAGAAGATCGGAAGAGCATAAAAACGAGTTTCACAACTTTCAAGTTTTACCGTAATTTGAAAAAAGTAAGGCGGCCTTCTTCTGTTTGCAATTATTACAAATAAGCATGCAGAACCTGTCAAAGAAACCGCCTTGAATCATTACCTATACGGCATCTTTGAGTTTTTTACCCGGTTTGAACTTAACAACATTGCACGCTTCTATATTAATCGGCTCGCCTGTTTGAGGGTTACGCCCTGTCCTGGCCTCTCGACGCACTTTTGAGAATGTGCCGAATCCTACCAGGGTTACCCTTCCATCCTCTTCTTGAAGGGCTTTTGTGACATTGCTTAAAAACGAGTTAAGGGCATTTGAAGCAACAGCTTTGGATACCCCTGCATCCTGCGCCATTTTCTCTATTAATTCCACTTTTTTCATTCTTGTTGACTCCTTAGTCTTGGGGTTTACGTGAGTATTATAAAATTAGACCGACTTTTAAAGCTCCCTACAGCAGGTTTTTTTCTATGTCAACAAAAAAACCGCACCCTGCAACACTTTTACCGATTTCCAGGCATCCTTACGGGCTATCCCAAAAAGTAGTTGACAGTTTTAAGGATAAACCAGGAAATGAAAAATACCGATAAAAAAAACGCTTAAAACAAAGCACTTACATAATCTTTTGGATTAAAAACGTCAAGGTCATCTATCGTCTCTCCGACTCCGATATACAGCAATGGAATATCAAGTGTGCTGCAAATACTTATAACAACACCACCCTTGGCAGTGCCGTCAAGTTTTGTTATGACAACTCCGGTTATTCCAAGGGAGTCATTGAACATCTCGGCTTGTGACAATGCATTTTGACCTGTTGTGGCATCGAGTACAAGAAGAATCTCATGGGGAGCTTCCGGGATTTTTTTTGCAAGAGCGCGTTTAATTTTTTTAAGCTCTTCCATAAGATTAACTTTGGTGTGCAGCCTTCCGGCAGTATCTACAAAAACAATATCGGCATCTCTTGCCAGGGCTGCTTCAATACTGTCATATGCCACAGCAGCCGGATCCGAATTGTCCTTATGCTTAATGATATCCGCACCGGCCCTGTCGGCCCAAATCTCGAGTTGCTCTATAGCCGCAGCCCTGAAAGTGTCCGCCGCAGCTATCAGCACTTTCTTTCCGGAACCGGCGGATTTAGCGGCAAGCTTTCCTATGGTAGTTGTTTTACCTACTCCATTTACACCTATAACCATTACAACGTGGGGTTTGCCTTGAACAATTTTCGCCGTTTTCTCCTTCGAATCAAACAAGGCCAGGATTTCTTCATTTAAGATCTCTTTCAACTGATCAGCGCCGGATATTTTAAAAGATTTCTGTGAAATATTCTCCAAAATATCCATGGAAGCCTGTACTCCGATATCTGAAGTAATCAGAAGTTCTTCAAGTTCTTCAAGCATATCGTCGTCAAGTTTTCTTTTACCTGTAAAAAGATCGTCTATGTCTGTTGTGAAAATCTCCCTGGTTTTGGAAAGGCCATTTTTTAACCTCCCGAAAAAACCGGCTCCATTCCGCGTTTTCTCAGGTTCTTGAACCTCCTCAACCTCCTCAACCTCCTCAACCTCTTGAATATTTTGTTTTTCTTCGAAGCCTTCAACACCATCACCTGTTTCTTCATCAGGTGGCTTTTCTATTTCAGTAATTGTTGAATCAACTTCTTCATTCTCAGAATTATCCTCCTGCCCTGCAACTACCTCCTCAGTTTCGATTTCTTCCTGAGGTTGATTTTTCTTCTTTTTAAACCAATTAAAAGCCATATATCCGTTCCTTATTTCATAACAGTTTCCAAATTTACTGAAACAATCTTTGAAACCCCTTTATTCTCCATTGTAATTCCAAAAAGAGTATCAGCAAATTCCATACTTTTTTTATTGTGTGTTATCATTAAAATTTGGGATTTCTCTCCTATAAGCTGTAACAGGTTATTAAACCGGAAAATGTTTGCTTCGTCAAGAGAAGCATCGATTTAATCCATAAAACAGAAGGAGGCGGGCTTTATCAAAAAGATGGAGAATATAAATGTATAGTGGACCCCAAAGATTAGACAGTGTGTTAAGGTGTCATTCCAAGAAAAAGGATGTAGAGTTTGGGGCCGATCCACACATTTATAGTTTATATTTTATAATACCAATGAGATATAGATGTCATGCCACCTGAATCATAAAATCGTGCTGCCGCCCGGGATATGCTGTATTTCCGGGCAGTCAGAGAACTTGCCCTTAGGATGATACAGCTTTCAGGGAAATTGAACATTTCATTACCCGCTGTAAGCCAGTCCATGGCATACGGTGAAAAGATAGTAGAGTCCTGTAAATATAAGCTTTTGAAGTGAAAAGTGTAAATGTGTCCCCAAGCCCCACAGAAGCCGAGCCGATTTAGAACATTTGTAGTTTTGTGATAGCTTAGGACTTTTTTAATAATTTTTAGGATAGCGCCTGCATCAAGTGAGCAGTACCTTCTGTGCTCAAGCGCCCAGTTTAAAACCATATTATTATATGTATATTTATATTGCCTTTATCCCTTCTAATTGATATTATTAAATTATGAAAAAGGTAAGATTTGAATGGGATGCTAAAAAAGACAAGCAAAATCAGGAGAAACATGGAGTTTCATTTGAATCTGCCCAATATGCCTTTATCGATCCTGATCGTATTATTGCCGAGGATTTAAATCACAGCCAAAAAGAAAAACGATATTATTGTTTTGGTAAAGTCAGAAATGGAATTATAACCGTTCGTTTCACATATCGTGGCAGGGTCATACGCATTATTGGTGCAGGATACTGGCGAAAGGGGAGGACAATATATGAAAAATAAAATTAAATACACTGATGAACCATTGGGAAAATTACGTATAGTTGATGATTTTCTACCTCCTCCTGAAGATTTACTGTTTAAAGAGGAAAATGTAAAAATCACGATCACTCTCAGCAAAGATAGTGTTGATTTTTTTAAAAATGAAGCAAAAAAGCATAATACACAGTATCAAAAAATGATCCGACGGCTTTTAGATCTATATGCTGCACATCATAAGCAACCGCCCCGAACCAATCCGTTGTAAACGCTTCTCGCAGGCTTGATTTTGAGCTCAAAAGCGCACCTTAAAAAACCTTGTTTTTTTGTCTTGACAATGGGGAGTACCTTTCCTCCTATTTTTAGGGCTCGCGCAAAAATAACTTTACATTTTAAGCGTCGATGCATCCTGTCTGACTGCGTTACGAAAGCGTAGAAATATCTTGATATTCCTACGCTTTCGCGCCTTGCCAGCCAGGCGCCTCAACACTTAAAATTGCTAACTTATTTTTGTGCGAACCCTTAGGAACCCAAACTATGTGATAGTTGCACTCCCATGTTGTGTGTGCTAATGTTTTTTTTATTATCTTGCTCCTTTTGGATTTTGGGCACATAATCAGCAATGTTACCTGTTAGTCCAAAAGGAGCATTTAATAAATACTCATCATAGCTTTTGCCATTCTCCCCAGCGTAGCTGGGGGGTTGGCTCTATAATTATAAGTTCTACGCTATACCACAAAAAGTAAAACTTCAATCGGCTTAAATCAGAACCTCTATCCCTC
>JAERRQ010000154.1 GCA_016735355.1 Desulfobacterales bacterium
TATACCACCACCGCTGATAATAGCATCCGTATATTCGGTTAAAGGCGGGTCAAAAATGATTTCTTCCCCATCTTCATCAATAACAGGTTCACCTGATTTTAATTCATCTTCAGGTGATTCAAATTCGTCATCTTCGTCCAGCTCTTTAATTCTTGCAGGATCACCATCAAAGTCCGAATCGGCAAACAGATCTGTAACATTACGAAAATCCATTATAGTAAAAAATGTTTTGTTAAATTCTTCATTAATACGGGTGCCGCGTCCAATGATCTGCTTGAATTCAGTCATGGAACCAATATTGCTGTCAAGCACGATGAGTTTGCAGGTTTGAGCGTCAACACCTGTGGTCATCAGTTTTGATGTAGTGGCAATAACCGGATATTTTTCTTCGGCATTTATGAAATTATCCAGCTCCATTTTACCTTCATTATTATCCCCTGTAATCTGCATAACGAATTTGCTGTTTTTAGCCATAAGGTCACTGTTTTCATTGGCAATGGAAGCACGCATCCGCTGGGCATGATCAATATCAACGCAGAAGATAATGGTTTTATCAAAACGATTGGTTTTCTTGAGATATTGCGTAACCTTTTTTGCAACTATTTCTGTACGCTCGTCAATTACAAGGTTTTTATCAAAATCTTTCCGGTTGTAGATACGGTCTTCAACCAGTAAACCTTGTTTGTCGGTTTTTCCCTGCTCCGGCCGCCAGCCTTCCAGATCCACATTTAAACCCACTCGCAACACTTTATATGGGGCAAGAAAACCGTCTTGAATACCTTGCTTGAGTGAATAGGTATAGATAGGATCTCCAAAATATTCAGTGCTGGATATGGTTTCTGTTTCTTTGGGTGTCGCGGTTAAACCAATATGAGTGGCTTTGCCAAAATATCTGAGGATTTCGCGCCATGCGCTGTCCTCGGCCGCACTGCCGCGATGACACTCATCAATAATAATCAGATCAAAAAAACCGGGGCTGAATTTCCGATAAGCATCTTTATCTTCATTATAGTTGGTTAAGCCTTGATATAAGGCGAGGTATATTTCATAGGATTTATCTATTTTTTTATTTTTTATGACCGTCATCTTGTCTTTGAAATGACGAAAATCACCGCGTCTGGCTTGATCAATCAATACATTTCGATCAGCCAGAAAAAGAATACGTTTTTTTGTGTTACTTTTCCACAAGCGGTGGATAATCTGGAAAGCCGTATAGGTTTTACCCGTTCCGGTTGCCATGGTCAGTAAAATTCGATTTTTGCCTTTGGCAATGGCTTCTACGGTACGGTTTATTGCAATTTGCTGGTAATAACGAGGGGCTCTCCCTGAACCGTCAAAAAAGTAATTCTGGGAGCTTATTCGTTCCTGCTTATGGGTTTCAATACCTTTATATTTTTTATAACGCTGCCACAGACTATCAGGTGTCGGGAATTCATCAAGTGTAAGTTCTTTTTCAATTTTACCATCGCTGTAAGTACGGTCATGTTCATAAAAACCATCACCATTGCTGCTGTAGACAATGGGGATGTCCAGAATCTCAGCGTAATTCAGACCCTGCTGTATACCCGCTTTAACGGAATGTTTATTATCTTTGGCTTCAATTATGGCTATGGGGATATTCGGCTTGTAATAGAGAATATAATCGGCTCTTTTCCGTTTGCCACGGATTGAAAGATTACCTTTGACATAAATCCGTCCATCTGTAAATGCGACCTCTTCCCGGATCTGGGTGAGGGGATTCCAGCCTGCTTTTTCCAAAGCGGGCTGGATATATTTGGTGCAGATGTCACGTTCTGACAGCTCTTTTTTAGTCGTCATTGATCAGCTCTTTCTTTTAACCCTTGAGGCTCTATCTGTGTTTGATCGAACATAATGCCCTTCGGGCAATAAAAGCAAAACCTATCTCCGTATCAACTTCTGATTTGGAAATTGTATCATCAATGTTCCATTTTTCCAACTCACTATGGAAGCGATTCAATCAGGAAAATTTACCTTAAAACAGATACTACAACAAAAAATGGGTGACGGATATGAACCGATTATTCCCAAAGTGTTCCTATTTCCATATCACCTTTACAGTTCCAACACAGTTCAAGACATTGCTTTTTGAAAAACGGTCTTTACTTAACGCTGTATTTTCTGCAAGCACGGAAACAATCATTTCATAAAGAAAAAGGAGTGACACAAAAATATCAGACTATAAAAGCACAAATCAAGGTTTGACCCCAATTTCAAGTCCCGGACAGTTCCTAAGGAGTAGCCGTATGTTTTGCAAACTATTCCATTTCTATCGTGACTGGCACCGGGTTGCGGATGATATCTAAAAGCGGCGAGGTTTTCTGAACATAGGCGCATAGTTCTAATAATTTTTCTTTGGATGCATCAGCCTTGACCCTGAACTTCACTTTTATATTATCATATCCAGGTCGTATCGTATCGGACAGGCCAAGGAAAGCATGTAGATCAATGTTACCTTCCAAACTAAAATCCAACGATTCAATGGAAATACCTTGAGCTGAGGCGTTGTAAACAAATCCTACACATAAGCAAGACCCAATGGCATGCAACACCGCTTCGACTGCATTTGCTCCATGGTCTTCTCCCAACAAAACGGAAGGCTCATCTCCTTCTATTACAAGTGCTTTTGTCCGGGAGGTATCTTCCGCCTTGGCCCCGTAAAAATTTTTGAATTCAGTCCGGCAATGCCCACCATTCAACCACTTGGTTTCCGCCCTGAATTGAAACCTGGCGATATCCGGATCGCTTTTGATAGCATTAATTGTGCCGATTAATTGATCAACATTAACACCATTTTTTACATTAGCCACTTCGTTCATTTTATTCTTCTCCTTATTTAACACAATTATAGGCATCCTTCATTTGTCGTTGACACTTTTGAAACAACAATGGAACACAGATAAACACAGATAGGTTTATTTGTCAAAAACGTGTAAAGTACTTTTAAAGTGATATAAAGGATGTCTAAACAACAACAAAAAATAAGTCGGCACAAAATCATGACCGGCTGACTTTTCTTATTATACATTTTTAAACCGGATGTTTTATGACATTTTCACCGGACAATGAGACGATCGGGTGCCACCGATGCTTTCCGGAGGTAAGGGGAGTCCTGAAATTAGGAAAATTGTTGTCAAGGGATGCGGAATGTCCGTTCTATGTATTCCGTTCTATGTGTATAATGTTTTCATAATTTCCTTAACAGATTTCACACTCGGTGATTCCCCGGGCAGGTCAAATATGGATTTTCCAATAACGTCGTATTTAGCAATGTTTTCGTCCATGGGTACGATTCCGGAAATTTCTGTGCCTTCTTTTTTTAAAACCGATCTTATTTTTTCTATTCTGTCCTTTTTGTCTGCTTTATTCAAAATAATGTTGCAACCAAATGATTTTTGCACACCATAACTTTCTGCAACGTCTTTGATATATAATGCTGTTTGGACACTCCTGAGGGTAGGTTCGATGACAAGTATCAGATCATCTATATTTTTTGTAACTCTTCGGTTGATCTGTTCAGGGCCAGCCTCACAGTCGATAATGGTCACGTCAAACTCCTTTGAAATACTTTCAATACCGTATCTCAATAATACATTGACCGAGCAAAAACATCCCGGCCCTTCCGGCCTTCCCATTGTAAGGAGCTTGAATGTTCCCGCATCCTGCAAACATTCCTCGAAAATTGTATCCCGTATATGTTTATCACCGAACATGGCCTCCTGGGCAGCCTCGGCGCTTTTGACAAAGCGTTCCCTCAGGTTGTTCAGGGTCTTGTTTACATCCAGCCCGAGCATGAGAGTCAGGTTAATTGACGGATCAGCATCCACGAGAAGAAGTTTGTGATCTGCTCTATCGGAAAGAACCCTGGTAATCAATGCTGCCAGAGTTGATTTTCCGATACCACCTTTACCACTGACGGCTATTATTTTTTTCACTAACTACTCCTTCCTATAATATTTCCTGAGCAAATAAGGCCGCACCTATGGCGCCAATCACCTGGGGGTTTGCATTATATCTTTTAAATTCAGTTCCGAGCATATTCTCTAAATATCTGATCACCTCAGGATTTTGCGCAACTCCGCCTGTTACAATGATATCCTCCTCTAAACCGAGTCGCATAACGATTGTTGAAACCCTTTTCGCGATAGAGTAGTTAATGCCATTTGCAATATCCTCTATCTTTTCTCCTGTATTCAAATAGCTTACAATTTCACTCTCACCAAAAACACTGCACTGGGACGAAATTTCAACCATTTTGGATGCAGAGGCACCTATCTTTCCAAGACGTGCTACATCCAATTCCAGGGCCGTTGACATTATATCCAGGAATCGCCCTGCCCCTGCAGCGCATTTATCACTCTGGTCGAATCTCTTGACCTTTGCATTCTCGGAAAAACGGGCCACCTTTACAATTTGGGCCCCGATATCTACCACCGTTCTTGAGGTAGGCAAAGCCCATATTGCTCCTTTAGCAAGGCAAACAACCTCAGATTTAATTTTCAGATCCGGACCGCTCAGATCCGGACCGAGCGATACCCTTTTTGCGCCCCATCCTGTTACCCCGAAACCTTTAATCTCGCCATGACTCAGGTTGGCCTTTGTGAGTAATTCATCATAACAGGCCTTTGCTGCCAAAGCAGGCTTTACGCCTGTCTCTTTTATAACTTGCGCAATATTATGATTATCTTCTAAAATTACCCCTTTTATGGCAACCAGCCCCACATCCATTCCTATTACAAATGGCATCTATTCTTTCTCCTTATCATAATGCATTTGAGCAAACAACGCCGCCCCCAAGGCGCCCATGATCTGGGGGTCCAGAGATAACCCGGTAATTTCACGCCCAAAAAAATTCCCCAGATTTTTGATGACTCCCACATTCTTTGCAACACCGCCCGTTACAGTCACATCCCCATCAATGTTACCATTCAGCTCGATTCTACCTGCCAAAGAAAATGCTCTTTCAGCCATTGCCTCATTGACTCCCGCGCCTATATCAATGGCATCTTTACCCTCGGCAAGTAAAAACATGGTCTCATATTCTGCAAAAACGCTGCATCTGCTTGAAATTTTTAGTGGATTATTCGATTGAAAGGTCATCTGCCCCAAATCGGAGACATCAACATCCAGGACCTTTGACATAATTTCCAGAAACCTTCCTGTTCCTGCTGCGCACTTGTCATTCATTACAAAATCGACCAACCCGCCATCTTTATTCACAATAATGGCCTTACAATCTTGCCCGCCAATGTCAATAATTCCCCTTACAGAGGGCTGACACCAGTGAGCGCCTCTTCCATGACAGGAGATTTCAGAGATGGTTTTTTGAGAAAAGGGTATTTCATCGCGCCCATAACCTGTGCTAACGCAATAATCCACATCTTCCATTTTAAGCCCGGCCTTTGCCAGGGCATTTTCCATGGCCTCCGTTGATGATTGTATTGGCAGGGGTCTGACGGTTATAATCTCAAACGCGACAATCTCACCATCTTTCATAATTACTGCTTCAGCGGAAAGGGATCCGACATCTACTCCTGCAACTATCATTGCCAACCTCATTTATCGTAAAAAACGTTTAGTCTATCAAAATGGTTTCCACAAAGCTTCCAATGCGGTGTTTGAACTCATCCGGAGGACATGTCCGCTTATCACTCAATTCGATTTCAAATCGTGTTGAAGGGATATTCAACTCATCTTCCAGTCTGTCCGCCAGAAGCTTGCTGATGGCCCACCCCTGTTTGCATGACAAGTTTCCTCCAAATATACCGCAATCAGCATCCCAGTCTTTTGCCAGATAGATCATGTCATCAAGCCACACATCACCGAAGCTCATGCTCTGTCTTTCCATGGCAAAATTCATGATTCTCTGTGCCCATCCCTCGATCATGGAATCTACCGATGAAGTATCCACCTGATGATCAATGAAATAAGAGAGCCCACAAGTAATGTAGGTCATCCCATAGGTCTCTTCAAGCCAGTGATACAGCTCGGGAGTATATGCGTTCATGGCCCAGGTGTGAAGTGCCCTGATCTCTTTTTTCCCTTCCGGAATTACGGGTGTCCCCCCATTGGATAACCTCTCTTTAGCCTCATCTACGATAAACTGAAAGTACTCGGTGCATGACGGCTTCCCGAGGAGGGTGACCATCATGAGCAGATCCAGGAGACGATGCATGCCAGGATCGGGGTTGGGCTTATTCTTTCTGAGTTCAAGCAGTTCACCGCAAAGGGCATAGGTCTTGTTACTTTCCTCCATCTGCTGTCTGAATAGATCTTCATCAAGCTTTTGTCCCGATATCTTCTCCAGTTTTGGTATGGCCCTTTTAATGGCATCGCTCTGATGCATCAGTCCATCTTTGTCCAAGTAGTAGGTTGAATCATACATAACATATTCATTGCCATACCATTTCTGAATGGCCTGGTATGCCAGGTTACTCGAAGGGCAAGGTGTCCCCGGTTTTACCATGACGTGGGGAGGCTTCCAGTTCCCATTCATCACATAACCGGGGTAAGCCACATTGGCCGTGCAAAGATGATCGGCAAATCCTTTCATCCTGAATTTATCAATGGCATCTTCACATCCTTCTTTATACATGGCAGAGGCAACCATGGTTACCTCACTGCAGAGCGGTGAAAACCCCAGGGCACGAAATAATTCCGGCCCCTGGGCAAACCAGAATTCCAGCTGTGGCTTATCCGCCTTTATGTCATCAATTATACCCTGCCAGAACGGAATCTGGGCTTCCGCACATTTCAGTACAGCGCCCCTGTTTTTTGGATGAAAGGCCGCAACAACAAGATCCGGTCTTAATGACTGAAATACTTTAACCCCATACTCCGGCAAGGTCTTTAATATTTCCGGCGCTGCGGACATAAGGTCTTCTACGGTTTCAAAACTGGTTAATGCTGTTTTAATCAGCTCAAAAGTAGTCAAATACCTTTGAAACAATTCTATTCCTTCTAACTCTTTAGGAACCGGTTCCATATCTTCTCCTCCATTATTTCCCGAGTTTTTCAAAAAAGGCCTCGATCCTCGTCGTGAATCTGCCTATATCCGTTATCCTGTAATCCCTATCCAGAAGCATAGTCGGCACGCCAATATCTTCCAGATCTTCCTTGTACAAGGGGTTGTCTCCCGAATGATGGTCGCAAAAGGCAATTTTGGAAAAAATGGCCCCGTCCACATAATATTTTTTGGCCATATCTAACACAAAATCACGTTTTCGCTCATAAACAAAGGTCATCCTTGGACAGGGCTGGTGATCGTAATATCGCTTGGCAATGGCGTAAAGGGGGTCCCCATTCACTTCCACCTTGTCCATGGTCCATCGTGTGCCGGTACAAAGAACATCAGTAACCACAAGACCTCCGGCATCCTCTATAACACGTATCAGTTCGGGCTGATCTATGACGCTTCCTCCAATGAGAATTCGGGCCCTGTAATCTGTAATAGGATCTCTCTTCTCCAGTTCGTTCAGGGACTCCTTTAGCAATTCATTATACTTTTTCTTGGGCATGGAGGTTCCGGCAAGGATGATCTTGTGAGTATCAGCCCCATTGATCCTAGGCTCCGTCCCTCCTCTAAATTCATATAATTTGGCTTGAAGGTCTCTGGTTTCATTGCAGACGTTTATTGCATCAGCCAAGGCTTTGTCCGTAATTTTTACATCATAGGCTTTTTCCAGGTCGCCCCTGAGTTTTTTCACCTCATTCTCCAGATACCATTCAAAATCTTCTTTGTCGTAAGAATAGGGCACCACCATAATAGTTTGATAGGAAAATTTCATGAGCTTGATCCACACATCATACATGCGTCTCAATTGATCGCAGGTATTTACGAAAACAACCCCATCCATAAAATCAAATGCTTTAGACAGACCTTGATCCAGAAGATGCTTCGAAAACAAGCAATGGAATTTCGGCATATAAACATCTGCCTTATTGGTTTCAGTGGAACCTGTTGCATTCAGCCTGACGGGCAAAAGGCCCGCAGCTATAAAAATCTCTTCAGGCGCATAGCTGCAAGTGTAACCTATGACCTTCCCCCCATCTTTTTTCCAGTCATCAATATAACGATTATATAACGTTCCTCCAGTTCGGATTAATTCTTCAACTGCCATGATCCTGTCTCCTTTCTTGGTATACGCCCGGCACAAGCGCAAACAAAAAAACCCGC
>JAERRQ010000230.1 GCA_016735355.1 Desulfobacterales bacterium
AGATGTATTTAAAAAAAATTTATAATATTTTAAATAAACTAAGCCCGTTTGAACTTCAAGAACCTTGGGACAACAGTGGTTTGCAAGTTGGAACAATGAGCGATGATATAAAGCAATGATCTTTTTCCTCTGGTTGGCAACAATCTTGGAGTTACACCATTTTTAGGGCAATCCTGCTTAAACAGACAGCAGTCACATTGAGTAGCCACCGGTTTACAACGCTTTTGTCCAAACGCTACCAGAATTGAATTAACCTTGGTCCAGTATTTAATGGGTAATATTTTGCGCAAAGCTTTTTCTGTGGCTTCAGGAGTTTTGGTATTCACAAATCCCCATATATTCATGATGCGGTGCTCATGGGTGTCGACGCATATGGCAGGTTTACCAAATGCTACTGATAAAACAAGGTTGGCTGTTTTACGTCCCACACCTGGAAGTTTTAACAGTTCCTCAAGTTCATCCGGCACCTTTCCGCCATAAAGTTTCATAGCGTCTGGCAGCCTGTAAAGGTACTTTGCTTTATTGTTAAAAAATCCAACCGGGCGGATCAATGCACGGATTCTTCTTTCACTCAGACCAGCCAGCGCATGAATATCGGGCGCCTCATTAAACAAGCTGCGGGAGGCTCGGGCAGTGGTTTCATCCCTGGTTCTGGCTGAAAGAATTGTTGCCACCAGCACTTTGAAGGGATCATGGGTTTGCACTGCGATCAGGTCAACAACAGGAGTATGATAATTTGCAACTTCCTGTTCCAGAGCCGAAATAAAAGATTCAAGATTGATATCCATATTATTCCTTTGGAAGTTATTTTGTTCCAGTTCCTAATATCAAAAATCATGGTAAATAGCAATTTCAGCACTTAACTATTTAAAATAATTACATCAGAATTTTTCAAGTAAACGTGTGTAATTGTGAGGCTGAAAAAAAAATTTTCTTTTTTAAAAAGTGACGATAATAAAAGTATAAACTAGATTTCAGTAGAAAATGGTTTTGTTGATAAATTGTTTAATCAAGGCGGATATGCTTAAATTTTTTAACAAAAAAACCAAATTTCAAAAAGGGCGTATTTAAAGCCTGTTATCTTTAGCTCTGCCAATTATATCAATAAAAACTTTTAGTTATAAAATGTTCATAACTCGGCTTTCCCGAGATGTAAAATTGTAATTTTCAGGTTTGACTCATGAGCGCTATTCACATAAAAGTTTGTGAAGTTTTGATTCATTCTTTTTCTGGCCAGATATAGATTCCTCCGAATATATATTCAAAATTACATTTCTTCGCCTTTGGTGGCGTAACAAAGTATTTATATTAATCTTATTTAAATTACAGGTGGGCTGTTGATGGAAACTGTATGGAAAAATGTTCAGTCTGTTATTAAAGAAAGTGTTCCTGGTCACAGTTTTAGGATGTGGATAGGGCCTTTGGAGTTTAAATCTTTCCAAGGGGGGAGATTACAGGTTAACAGTCCTAATTTTTTTTCCCGAAAAAGAATTTTGGACCAATATACTGATCTTATAGAGAAAGAATTCGAAAAAATTACTGGTGAAAAATGCAGATTATCAGTAGATATTTCCGATAATCAGAAAAAAAAGCCGCTAACAATCTCATCAAACCGTCAGATGACTTTACCGAACCTGAATGTCCAACCCCGTTGCGGACGGCTGCTGAGTAAAAACTATACTTTTGATCAGTTTGTTGTAGGGAATAATAATGATTTAGCATATTCAGCTGCTCTGTCGCTTGCATCTATGAAGAACTCCCACCAGAATTCTCTTTTTTTTCTTGGGAAGACAGGTATGGGAAAAAGCCACCTTTCCCAAGCAATCGGTCATCATTTATTATCCGAACATGTTACTGAAAAGGTATATTATATTACTGCTGAAGATTTTACCAATGAAATGGTAGACGCATTCAAGAATAATTCTATAAATCAATTTAAAATAAAGTACAGAAACGGTTGCGATGTATTGCTGCTTGAGGATGTGCATTATTTGAGCGGAAAAAAACGGACTCAGGAGGAGCTCTCCTTAACACTTGAATCACTGCACGAAGCTGATAAAAAAGTAATTTTTTCGAGTTGTTATTTACCTTCTAATATACCCGGCCTGAATGATAAACTCAGATCCCGTTTTTCCTGCAGCCTTATTTCTAATATAGAGCCGCCTGATTTCAGAACCAGGGTACGCATAATTAAGAAAAAATTGATACGCAATCATATGAGTATTTCAGATGATGTAATTAATTTTCTGGCAGGCGCGCTTACGGAAGATGTGAGGCAACTGGAGAGTGGTCTCATAGGCGTTACCGCCAGGGGATCTCTGCTGGGAAAGAAAATAGATCTCGATCTTGCGGAAAGTGTTGTAAAGGATATAGTCAGAATACAAAAGAGAATAACTATAGATGTTATCAAAAAACTTGTCTGCAAGGAATTTAATGTCTCGGTTAATGATATTGTTTCACCTTCACGTAAACAATGCTATACACGGCCTAGACAGATAGCCATGTATCTTTCCAGAAAGTATACTGACGCACCCCTCCAGTTAATAGGAAAAAGTTATAAACGGTATCATGCCACAACCCTTCATTCAATCAACTGTGTTGAACGTGGAATAAAAGATAACACCATAATCAAAAAGCAGGTTGAGATACTTACCGGCAAACTGGATGCTGGAAAATTCTGATTGTTTTGTATACCTTAAAAGTACCTTAATGACTCTTTCAAAAAAAACTTTTCGACGGCTTAGGGAAATAGTAGGCAAAAAAAATTGCCTTAGAGATAAGGAAGATCTTGCCTGTTATGCATATGATGCAACCGGATTAACCTATATGCCGGATGCGGTTCTGTTCCCTGAAAATACAGCGGAAGTGTCCTCCATTTTAACACTTGCAAACAGAGATGGTTTTTTTGTGATTCCCCGCGGAGCAGGTTCAGGAATGACAGGGGGGTCACTTGCGGTCAAACAGGGCGTAATAGTAGTTATGACCCGTTTTAACCGGATCATACAAATTGATAAAGACAACCTTGTCGCCCACGTGGAGCCTGGGGTAGTGACGGCTATTTTGCATAACGCAGTTGAAAAGAAAGGGCTGTTTTATCCTCCTGATCCGGCCAGTTCTGAATTTTGCACTCTGGGCGGAAATATGGCCGAATGTTCCGGAGGTCCACGGGCCGTCAAATATGGAGTAACACGGGATTATGTGCTCGGCCTTGAAGTTGTGCTCCCCACAGGCGAGATAATTAATACCGGTGTGCAGACCTCTAAAGGGGTTGTTGGATATGATTTAACCAGACTTATAGTAGGTTCGGAAGGTACTCTCGGAATAATCACTAGAATGGTGCTGCGTCTTTTACCACTTCCTGAGTCAGTAAGAATAATGAAGGCCGCTTTTTCAGAAATGGAAACAGCTGCGGCAACAGTCTCTGCAATTATGAACCACGGCATCATACCACGTTCGATAGAATATATGGATAATGCATCCATAAGGTGCGCCGAGGGCTATCTTAAAACCGGCCTGCCGGTTAAGGCTGCCGCCCTGCTGATAATCGAGGCTGACGGAAAGCAGGAAGATGCGGATAGATCAATAAAGGAACTTGGCGCAATCTGTCGATCAATGGGAGCTGTTGATATTCAGATAGCAAAAAACAATGAGGAATCTGAAAATATCCGGAAGGCCCGCAAAGCTTTATCCCCGGCGCTTTTTGAATATGGCCCTGATAAAATAAATGAAGATATCGTAGTTCCTAAAAGCAGAATTCCGGATATGGTTAAAAAGATAAAGGAGATAAAAATAGAGACCGGGCTTATAATTGTCAGTTTTGGTCATGCCGGAGATGGAAATATCCACGTAAATGTGATGCTTGATAAAAAAAATATAGAAGATGTCAGAAAGGCTGAGTATGCAATCGATACTCTGTTCGATTATACCCTGGAACTTGGGGGAACAATTTCCGGAGAACATGGCATAGGCATTACAAAGTCAAATTATATAAAAAAGGAAATCGGCCTGGTTGAAATAGCTTTGATGAAAAAAATCAAAGACACATTTGACCCTGAAGGTATTTTGAATCCTGGAAAAATCTTTTATGAAAATAGTATCTGATACATTGAACGTATCAGATACTGATTTCATAAAGATACCTCGAAAGGCCGTAAATCACGCTTTTTTAATGGCCTTAAACATCAACAACCTGCGTTGCTCAGGCTATGATAGTAGGGTTCAAAACTTTGAACCCCTACGTTACACCTTGCTCTTAATGCTCATTGCTCACCCAGAGGTCTAATTGCACTGCCGACGTACTACGTACTACCAGTACACCTTCCCCAGGTTTTCCCATCTATCCTTTTTCAAACGGTTATTGCTTTTGACATAAGCTCTCCTACTGTTTTTGAGAATCTGGCCGGATTCTCCACCTTGCCGCCCTCACTGATTAGCGCAATATCAAGGAATAGGTTGCAATATTCCTTCATTGCCGGCACAGAAGGATCTTTTTCGAACAACGCTTTAACTTGTGACATGACCGGATGATCAATGTTTAACTCAAGCACCCGTTTAACATCAGGCGTCTTCTGCCCTGATGACTTGATGATTTTTTCCATATAGGCGCTCATGTCGTAAGTATCTCCCGAAAGGCATGCAACCGAATCTTTCAAACGCGTGGAGGCCTTAACCTCCTTAATTTTATCCTGAAGTTCTATTTTAATAAAGTTGAACAGGTCGGTATATTCATCCTGTTTTTTTTCATCAATGTTTTCTAAATCAAGATCGCCCTTTTCAGCGCTTTTGAGCTGTTTACCATCGTATTCCGTTAGTGATTGCACAACCCATTCGTCTATCGGATCAGACATTAACAGGACTTCAATATCCTTTTCTTTCAGTTGTTCAAGATGCGGGCTGTTCATAATGGCCGACAGATTGTCCCCTGTGATGTAGTAAATATTTTTCTGTTCTTTATCCATATTCTCCACATACTCTTTCAGGGAAACCGGTTTACCTTCGGATTTGGTAGTTTTATACCGGACAAGTTCGGAGATTTTATTTTTGTTTTCATGATCCGTATGAATGCCTACCTTAAGAATCTGCCCGAATTCCTCGTAAAACTTTTCATAATCATCCTTTTCCATATTCTTCAGCAGCTCGAAGACCTTTTTTACAAGGTTTCTCCGTATGTTCCTGATAAGGTTGTTTTGTTGTAAAATTTCACGGCTTACATTCAGATCAAGATCCGGTGCATCTACCACCCCTTTCACAAATTTCAGGTATTCCGGCATCAATTCCTTGCAATCATCCATAATGAAAACACGTCTGGAATAAAGGTGTATGCCGTGCCCGCTTTCAGTATGAAACATATCAAAGGGCGCCTTGGAGGGAATATATAGTAAAGCGGTATATTCGGTTGCGCCCTCAAACTTCATATGCAGACGTGTCAGGGGAGGGTTCCAGTCATGGCTGATATGCTGGTAAAATTCTTCATGCTCTTTGTCTGAAACTTCATCTTTGGCTTTCGTCCATATGGCCTGCATGGAGTTCAGCGTCTCTTCCCGGATAACCTTTTTGGTTGTTTCTCCTACCGGCTTGCCCTCTTTATCGAGAATCTGTTCCTCTTTGGGTATAGGTTCATCCTTTTCGACATCCATTACAATCGGATAATGCACAAAATCCGAATGCTGTTTGATAATAGACCGGATAGTCCATTCATCGGTAAAATCTTTTTCGTCTTTTTCCTGTTTTTTTAATTCTAAAATTATGGAAGTGCCGCGTGATTCCTTACTGGTCTCTTCAATTGTATAGGAGCCGTCACCATGGGATTCCCATTTTGTGGCGGTTTCAGAGCCGGCCCGTCTGGTTGTCAGGATAATTTTATCAGCAGCCATGAAGGCGCTGTAAAAACCGATTCCGAATTGGCCTATAAGTTCAGGCGCCAAGGTGTCATTGTTTTGAGCCGCTTCAAGCGCTTCCAGAAAGGCTCCTGTTCCGCTTTTGGCAATAGTTCCGATATTTTCCATTACCTCATCATAGGTCATGCCGATGCCGTTATCCGAGATTTCCAGGGTTTGCTTGATGCCGTCCGGAATGATTTTAATTTTAAATTCGGTATCATCACCAAGGATGTCCGGTGAAGTCTGAGCTTCAAAACTGAGTTTGTCAATGGCATCCGAAGAATTGGAAATCAATTCTCTTAAAAAAATGTCCTTATTGGAATACATTGAATTTATAATTAAGTGCAGCATTTGCTGAACTTCTGTTTTAAATTGATGAGTCTCTTTTTTTACGACCATTTCATTCTCCTGTTTGATTATACGATTTATAATGGTCAAATAATAATACGCTGAAAATGGATGTCAATATAGGAGGCAGGTGCAGATATATTTATATATATAAAAATAAATTTCATATTACTTTTTTGTTGACAAAAATAAATTTTACAGTTAGACATAATATTTTTTGCGCGTCGGGCCGTTAACTCAGTTGGTAGAGTATCTGCCTTTTAAGCAGAGAGTCGCGCGTTCGAGTCGCGCACGGCCCATCAGAAATATTTACGTCCCCATCGTCTAGCTTGGCCCAGGACACCGGCCTTTCACGCCGGCAACAGGGGTTCAAATCCCCTTGGGGACGCCACAAATAAAATCAAGGGGTTACGTTAATTCGTAACCCCTTTTTTTATTTGCGATAAAATCAATATCCCGCATGTCGGATTATTTTTTATGTAACGATGGCTGTAGTATTTTGTTTTACTTCACAGGTTGGGGATGCTGAAACGCAATTTAATATTGGGTTTATGTATGACCATTCCGATCGGTTGTCTTGTTGTCATGGTGATTATTGATACTACTTACATCGGAATCGATGCATAGTTCCTTCTCCAACTGCCGCAATGTTTTTTCAAGAACAGGGAGCCGTTGTTTGTCTTTAGAATCTTTGGAAGTTCTTTTAAGTTCTATCAGTATTTTAATATCAAGAACATGAATAGTATGGCCTCTGAATTCAATCCAAACCCGATGTGCCATTATTCCCGCGTCATTAAATATCACCTAATAATTTTGTAGGGTTTCAGGAGTAAGTTGCTAACAGCTAAAGCCTAACCGCTCAATTCATGTAAACTGAAAATAAAGGATGCCAGGAATGAACATTCTATTTGCTGCTCCGGAAAATGCGTGGGGAGGCTTTCTGGGGCTTATCCGGTCTGAACTTCCCGAACACTCTTTTGAGGCAACCGGCCGATTTCGGGTTGATAATTTAAAGGGGTATGATGTTTTGATACCAACCATGTGCTCTGTAACAGAAGAAATGATAACTGCAAGTGACCGACTACGTCTGATACAACAATGCGGATCAGGACTTGAAGGGGTTGACGTGGAGGCAGCCATTAACAACGATATCTGGGTTGCCAATGTTCCCACCGCCAATTCCGGTAACGCCGACTCCGTAGCTGAAATCGGAATATATATGATGATCGGCCTGTCAAGGAATTTCAAAGATATGGCGCAAAGCATGTTGGCGGGCAAGATGGGAGAACCCCAGGGAAAATCATTGTACGGCAAAACCGCAGGCCTGGTAGGACTTGGCGGAATAGGGCAAGCCCTGATCAAAAGGCTGAAAGCCTTTGGTGTTCATGTAATTGGAATCAAACGTAATAACCCACAGCAGGCACAAAAGGATTTTGGGCTTGAATGGGCCGGCGGGCCCGATGATCTTGACCAACTGGCTATCAGATCGGACTTTGTGATCCTTTGTCTGCCTCTGACCCGGGAGAGCAGGAATATCATTAACCGGACAACATTTGCTAATATGAAACCTGATTCTTTTTTGATTAATTTATCCCGTGGCGGTCTGATTGATCGCGGCGCGCTTGAAGAAGCGCTTGCAAGCGGCCGGATTGGGGGAGCGGGCCTGGATGTTTTCTGGGAAGAGCCTCCTGATCCTGATGACCCTATATTTAACTTTAACGTGCTTGCAACTCCTCATATATCAGGGTCGACAGATGTATCCATGCAGGGGATTGTTAAAGGGGTTGCTGAAAACATAAGGAGAATCGCAAAAGGCATTGAACCGTTGAATAACAAAAATAACCCTGATGAACATAAACATTAAAAATCGTGTTTTACTAATAGCGAGCCTCGTTGCATTATTTTGGATCATAGAGCTTATTGATATTGCAACAGGGAACAACTTCGGCATATATGGAATTTTTCCCAGAACAGTAATCGGGTTGCGCGGAATCATTTTTTCTCCCTTTATTCACCAGAATATCTATCACCTCCTGCTTAACACCATTCCTTTTATAGTCCTTGGGAGCCTGGTAAGTTTGCGTGGCTTGGATGACTTCCTGGAGCTCTCGCTCTTTGTGATACTTGTCGGAGGAGCAGGGGTCTGGTTGGTAGGCCGTCCCGCGTATCATATTGGGGCCAGCGGGCTGATTTTCGGATATTTCGGATTTTTGGCAACTGCCGGCTGGTATGAGAGACGATTCAGCTCCATTTGCATATCCCTTATTGTTATATTTTTGTATGGAGGGCTTCTCAGGGGGGTCTTGCCGGTCAGACCTTTTGTATCATGGGAAGGACACCTTTGCGGACTTATTGCCGGTATGGCGTGCGCGCGTCTATCGGCTTTAAGATAAAAATTTTGGGTGCGGTGCCATCATAAATTGCGGTTGCGAGGCAGTCTGATGAGACAGGTGAATAACTTTCACATCTTTAAAAAC
>JAERRQ010000343.1 GCA_016735355.1 Desulfobacterales bacterium
CCGCATTGACGATAAATTTTTCATTGTCAAGTTCGATGTCAAGGAGATCCTGAACATCAACGATATCGAGATAGTCGAGCTTTTTCTGGTTGTTTGTCTCAAGCTGCTGGAATTTGCGGATCAAAATAAAATCAAAATCGAAAGCTATCTTGAAAAAGAATTTAAAAAACTCGAAGGTTTTTTTCAGAAGACTCTTAAAATCGAATCACAATCGACTTCCCTGATGCAGACCGGCATGGGGGCTGAAGGCAAAATTTCCGCCAGGGCAGGATTTCCCCTTGTCCGCCTGGCCGCCGCCTTTTATGCCAAGATGTCCGGACAGTATGAATCCCGTAAAATCGTAAGAGATACTTACAGGCCGAGGTTAAGTGAACTGTTTGACCTGATCAATGCGCTTTTGATCAACATCAATACTGCAGATCAGCAGAAAAATGCTCTTGTCATCATCGACGGTCTGGACAGGGTTCCTTTTAAACAGGCCAAAAGACTCTTTGTGGAAGACGGCCAGAATCTTGCCATGATCCGGGAAGCCTCCATCTTGATGACTGTCCCGATTTCCATTATCCACTCCCCGGATTCGGCCCTGCTTGAAAATATTATCGGCCCCATCAGGACCCTCAAGAATATACGCCTGAATGCAAAAAACGGCGGCCAGGACGGCACTACTAAAAAAAACCGCGAGATAATGAAAAGAGTTGTCTGCAGCAGGCTTGAAGCTGATAATGAGGGCGGCAGACTGATCACACCGGAGGCTCTGGAGCTTGTCGTCGATTATTCCGGAGGGGTTTTTCGCACCATAATCGACCTGGTGGCATCGGCGGCAATAAATTCCAAGGTGCTTGGCGGCACAAAAATTGCTAAAAAGGATATGAATGATGCTGTCAATGACGCCAGGATAAAGAAAAAAAGGCCGTTAACCCACATGCACTGGGATATCCTTATGGAGATCCATGAAAACAAGGAGTTTCTGACTGAAATGAATGAAGAGAGACTGGAGCTTCTGCACGGGCTCTTCGCACTTGAATATATAAACGGGGAGGAATGGTACGAGGTCAATCCCCTTTTGGTGAAAAATGTAGAAGAGTACCGGCAAAAATATAAAAAGCCTACGGAAAAATAAAAAAACCCTCCCATGACAATCCTTCGCAAAAAAGATGAGCTGCAATTTCCCAGCCTTTTCGCAAATATCCGCTACAGGGAAAACCAGGGGCTCCTTATTTTTCTTGCCTGTACATCTTCGAACGTGGAAAGATTTCTCATAAAAAGGATCAAAGATGAATTTCATGATCAATACAGGATTTTGACCATACCTGTTCAAAGCAGTGATTATTCTCCCCTGAATCGCGCGGATTTTCTTCAGCCGGATGAAAAGGCGCTTTATATTTTCAATGCGTTTCCCTTTGAAGACTATTTCCAGTCACCTGAAAATTATACTGATGCCATCGACAAGCTTTTAAGTTCCCTTAACATGAACCGGGATATAATTCCGGAAAAAAAATTAAAATGCATATTTATCTGCCCTGGGGAAATAGAAGATCAGATCGCTCTGAAGGCAGCCGACTTTTATCATTTTAAAACTTTTTCCGCATCTTTTACAGATGATGCCGGGTTCCACAGAAAAATCGCCGATTTTGAAAAAGGAGGGCAAAAGGAAAAAGATAAAATCAAATTCTTGGAAACACGTCTCAAGGAGGCCGAAAAAGAGGAAGATATCGGATCGATCCATTTTCAGCTTGGCGAAACCTGCTACAAGATTTCAGATAATGAAAAAGCCCTGTACCACTGGCAGAAGGCGAAATCTTTTTATGAAAAATTAAAAGACCAAAGAAACCTGGGCGCAGACCTTGGCAACATAGGCCTGGTCTATGAGGATATGGGCGACCTGGAATCAGCCCTGAAATACCTTAGCCAGGCGCTTGAGATTGACAAAAGAATCGGTTATCTCCAGGGAGAGGCCAATCAACTTGGCAACATCGGCCTGGTCTATAAGGCTATGGGCGACCTGGAATCAGCCCTGAAATACCTTAGCCAGGCCCTTGAGATTGATAAAAAAATCGGTTATCTTCAGGGAGAGGCCAATCAACTTGGCAACATAGGCCTGGTCAATAAGGATATGGGCGATCTGGAATCGGCTCTGAAATCC
>JAERRQ010000336.1 GCA_016735355.1 Desulfobacterales bacterium
AGAGGCCGTAAAGCATGCTGTTGATACGGCACTGCCGGATGAAGCGGTCTGTATAGCCGGTTCTCTCTATGTTGTGGGTGAGGCTAAGGAGGCTTTGGGGGAGCGCTTCGCTTGAGGGATGGCCTTCGGTCTTGAGGTAGGGGAGGGTGATAAAATGATGCGTATTAATTCCATACTGAACAGGTATCTTTTTAAGGAGATGCTGTCGCCCTTTCTTATCTCAATTATGTTTTTCACCTTTGTTTTTCTTATGGCAAAGATTCTTGATATCACCAACCTGATAGTTAACTACAGCATAGGTCTCGCCTCTGTTTTAATGCTGCTTCTTTACACCATTCCCCATTTTCTTGAATTTGTAATTCCCATCTCTGTTATGGTGTCAGTGCTTGTAATCTTCATGCGTCTTGCAGGCGATAACGAAATCGTCGCCATGAAAGCTGGGGGCTTCAGCCTGTACCGACTACTTCCTCCGGTGATGGCTTTTTGTCTTATAGGATCGGTTTTTACGGCCTTTATGACTATCTACGGAGTCCCATGGGGGAGGCTTGCGTTAAAAAAATTGACATACGAAATTGCATCATCCAATATTGATATCGGCCTTAAGGAAAGAACATTTAATGATATCTTTAAAGGCGTTATGATATATATTAACAGGGTCGACATTACAAACAAAACCATTGCAGATGTTTTTATAGATGATCGGAGAGATGAAGAGATTGTCAGCACTATAGTCTCTCCTGAAGGTGTAATTTTCAGTGATCCTGCCAAGCTGTTCTTTAAAATTCGTTTATATAACGGTGTTATAAACAGGGTAGATCTTGAAAAACGATCTGTTCAGACTATTAATTTTGGAACATATGATATAAATCTCGACATTAACAAGGCTGGCTATGATTTTAAAAAGATCAAAAAAAAGGAAAAAGTTATGAGCCTTTCAGAACTGCGAGATTATTTGCAAACAAAATCTCCCGGTGATGAGAAATATCTTCAGGCGCAGATGGAATATTACAGAAAATTTTCAATCCCGTTCGCATGCTTCGCCTTGGGGTTACTTGCAGTTCCCTTGGGAGTTCAAACAAGTTCGGCAAAACGTTCATACGGCCTTGGGCTTGGTCTATTTTTTATTCTTTTATATTATGTCCTCATGTCGGCCGGATTTGTTTTTGGCGAGGCTGGTCTATATCCACCTGTAATCGGAATGTGGGCTCCTGATATTGTTATAGGCGGCATCGCTATATTTCTGCTTGTGAGAGCCGCCGGGGATTCACCGGTAAACCTTATGCTTTTATACAATTTTTTTAGCCGATCATATAAAAAAGCTTTCAAAAGTAATTAAGCTTTATGCCGATAATATACAGATATATCCTGAAAGAGATTATTAAATTTTCCGGTATCGTACTGGGTGTTGTTACCGGTATATACCTGGCCGTCGATTTTTTTGAAAAGATAGATAATTTTTTAGAAGCAAAAGTCGCCATTTCCAAAGCTTTCCTTTTTTTTATCCTTAAAACACCTTTTATAATTGCCCAGGTGCTTCCGCTTGCGCTTCTTTTGGCCGTTCTGATCGTTTTCTGTATAATGATAAAAAATAATGAGATGATAGCGCTAAAAAGCGGGGGCGTCAGCCTCTTTTACATTTTAAAACCGGTTCTACTGCTGGGTCTTTTTTTTACTCTTTTTCTTTTTATAATTTCCGAAGTGGTTGTTCCTGTAACAACGGAAAGGGCGAATCGAATATGGCTCACGGATGTTAAGAAGAAGAATACTCTTTTGTCAAAGGAGAAGAATGTCTGGATCAAGGGAGTCTCGTCAATAACTCATATTAAGTATTATGACCCTGCGATCAATACTGCCTTTGGAATTACCATCCATAATTTTGATGAAAATTTCAGGTTGATTAAAAGAATAGATGCAAAAAAAGGACTTTTTAAAGAGGATAAGTGGTTTTTTTATGATGTTCTGGAGCAGAATCTAACAGAAAAAGATAAAAAAAGGCGGATAAAATTCAGTGCTGAAAAAGAGAAAATGCTCAATCTTATGCCTGAAGATCTTAAACAAGTAATAAAAAAATCCGAGGAGATGAGTTTCCTTGAGCTGTTTGCATATATTAACAAGATAGAGGAAGAAGGATATGACGCAGAAAAATACAGAGTCGATCTTTATGCCAAAATAGCTTTTCCTTTTGTCTGTTTTATTATGTGCCTAACAGGATCGGGAATTGCGCTTAAGGGTGATGCAAAGGAAGCTATGCCGGTGAAAATTGCAATTGGTATAGGAACAGCCTTCCTTTACTGGGTTTTTTACAGTTTTTGTGTCTCCCTGGGATATGGTCGGATGCTGCCGCCTGTAATTGCTGTATGTATAACAAATATTATTTTTTTGTGTTTAGGGGGATATTTGTTATTAAATGCAGATTAAAGCACTGTATATAATTTTAGGGTGTCATTACACTTAGTGAAACATGTTTGCAATATCAGATTATAACTACACACTGCCTTCAAAGCTTATTGCACAGGAACCAGTGGCAAACAGGGACCGATCAAGGCTCCTCCTTATGAATCGTAAAACCGGAGCCTTGCAGCACCATGAATTTGCTCAACTTGGAGGTCTTTTAAAGGATTCCGACATTCTGGTTGTAAATAATACCGAGGTTATACCTGGTCGGCTTCTGGGCCATAAACAAACAGGCGGAAAGGTAGAAGCACTGATTTTGGACTTTGCAAACGGGCACAAAAATGGTGATCTGATTTTTAAATGCCTGGTTAAATCTTCAAAACGCCCCAAACTCGGCGACACGCTAAGTTTCAGTCGTGATCTTTCAGCGCAAGTGCTTGAATATAAAAATGAAATTTGCACCTTACGTTTTTTGTGTGATACTGACTTTGAAAAAGTTCTTTACGGAATCGGCAGACCCCCACTTCCGCCATATATAAAACGGGACAATAATGAGATTCGGGAGAATGACAGGGTTTCATACCAAACCATATATGCGGAACAAAAAGGAGCCATTGCCGCTCCTACGGCGGGACTTCATTTTACCGGGGAGCTGCTCGGAGAGATTCAGGCGAAAGGCATAAAGGTGGTAAAAATTACCCTGCATGTTGGGTATGGGACATTTCTGCCGGTCAGGGTAAATGATATAAGGGATCATAAAATGCATTCCGAGAGTTTTAATATCTCACAAGAATGTGCCGATATTATAAACAGCGCCAAATCTGACGGAAAACGCATAGTTGCTGTAGGTACAACATGCGTAAGGACTTTGGAATATGCATCTGATAATTGCGGGATGATATCTCCCGGAAGAGGGGAATGTGACATGTTTATATATCCGGGTTACAAGTTTAAAGTTGTTGATGCACTTGTAACAAATTTTCATCTCCCCTGTTCAACCCTTCTTATGCTGGTCTCCGCTTTTGCCGAGCGCAGGAGGATACTTGATGCATACCGGGAGGCTATTAATAATAATTACAGATTTTACAGTTATGGCGATGCCATGTTGATTCTTTAAACTATG
>JAERRQ010000148.1 GCA_016735355.1 Desulfobacterales bacterium
TTCCAAGCGAGATGCACATACAATCGAAAGCGGAAACATATACGGTTGAAGGCTACAATAGTTTGTTTCGCCATTTTCTTGCAAGACTCAGAAGAAAGACGAAATGCTACAGTAAAAGTCAAAAAATGCTTCAGTATTCCGTCATGCTTTTAATGCTTAAGTGGAACGAAGGATTGTCGGCTATATTAAATTAACAATGCCAATTACTTTTATTCTTTCAATTTCTCCCATATCAATAATAGGTGCCATAGGATCCGTTTGTCTCCAAATATTATTGCTTTCTCGAACTCCGTCAATCAAAACAAGGCTCTGACTCAGGCCTAATCCCCTGATGGTGGGAACGGTAGTCCATATCCCCGATGTCGACATGGAAACACCCGGCAATCTTTGTAAAGCCTGTCCCGGGGTCATCGGGGTATTTTTTTCAATTTCCCCTGATGTAACCACCTCCATGGGAGCTGCCAGGTCAAACACTTTTTTTTCATCTTTGGTGGCGCTTACAACCATTTCGTCCATGACATAAGCCTGTTCACCCGCAAAAACGTCAACAATTACCATAATACTGATTATACCGCTAAAACACAAAATTTTTAAAAACCGATTACCGCACATACTTTTCTCCTTTATTACCCTAGAAACGGCTATTTTATTGATTTTATGTCGTTTCCATACAAAATAATTGATCTGGTGTATATGTGTCTAAAATGCTTATTAAATCAGCCTGTTACAGCCAATCAAGGCCAGCTAAGTGGATATCCCACTTCTGATAAATTAAAATTATATCCTATAAAACAAAAAATCCCGAAGTCCGGTTAACAAACCAGGCTTCGGGATTCCCATCTTTACCCGATAGCTTATGTTTAGTTCTTGCTATTCCCCTTAAAAACCAAACTTATATTCTGTTTATCCTGAGCAGGTCTTCTGACTTCCGGATCATCCTACTTCCTGCGCCTTCCCGGAATTTATCCAGTGGCCGATTGCAGGTTTCGTTCCTGGTTACAGAGGTGGGTCCGTCCCCGATTCACACGAGGTTCCCTATTAATTCAATATGAAACTCAAGATAAAAAAATAGCCCAACGATTATGAGCTACATGACTTGCAATATTTTTATATATATTGTCAGATAAATAATTTCACTAATCCCCATAGCATTCTATATTATTATCACAAATAATTTTTTTTAGCCACTTGGAATTTATCAGAGAAAATCTCAAACAAACAGGAGTAAAAAAAATAATAATGGGCAGATAGTGACGGGCGCTGTTCATTTACCTGCGACCTCTTTTTGACAATGCTTGCATATTTTAGCCCTTTTTTTAATTATTTCAGCGCAAAAAGGGCATTCTCTGGTAAAAAATCTTTCATGGATTTTGGAAATAGCCTCATTGACTTTTTTCTGGATCGGCTCATTGGGGAACTTCAGGTTTCTAATAGGTTCTATCACATCCAGTTCACCGATATCACCTATCATTTCAGCAGCTTTTAACCTGACCCGGGCAGGCTCGGTGCTATCAAGCAGTATCTTGACGACCGTAACGTAATCTTTCGATACATAACAATCCGCAAGAATGGAAAATCCCTTTTTAATGCTCTCCTTTAACATCTCCTGCTGTAAAACAGCCTCATCATCAATAATTTGACCGGTCCCGCCCATTTTACTGAAAACAGGCATACATTCAAAGTTTTCCGTGCCGGGATAACATATGCATCTATAGGATGCGGTATGGCCAAAATTTTCCTGAATATTATCCCATCCTTCTTTGTATGTTGGACATTCATCATTAAAGCATAAAAACAGATACGGAACACCCCATCCCAGGCCATCGCCAAAAGGGATCGAGGGCACCTCCCAGAGGTTCATTTCCATGCCGCAATGGGGGCAAACAGGTTTTTTTTCTGATAATATTTTTTCCAGAACTTCTTCTTTTGTTTCAAATGTCATTAACTTTTCTCCTGTTGTTGTGGAATTTGCTCATCCGGATCAACGCCATATTTCCTTTTACGGGCGCGGCCCCATGGGCAGCCTCCAAAAGTTACCGCCAGTTCTATGCGCTGAATAAATTTTGCAAAAGGATTCCCTTTTCTTGCGTTTATGCAAACAGGACAGCCGAATTCACAATAATCCGGATCGTTTAAATTGAAAATAGGCATTTTCCAGCCTCCCCACCCGTATTTTTTTATCATAACGACTCCTCCTTTATAGAATCTTTTTTGGCACACTTCATTTTGTAGTTTACACTTTTTACATATAAACGGATTATGGTTCCCATGTGCTAGCTTTTAGGAAAAATTTCTATAAAAAGAAACTGTTAAACTAAAACATAAGGGCTAATAGCTAATCGCACAAGTTATATTTTTTGAGGTATGTTATCCCCAAAAGTGTAAATTACTTTTAGCTTGATATAAAGTGTACTTTTTTTCTATAATTATATAACATAATCAATGTTGCGACGGAAGATAAAATTATAATTTGACATTAATATATTAACCTGAGCCGGTTTCAAAATGTTCAATTTTGTTCGAGGTCAAGAAAGGCAAAAGGGGGCGTTTTGAAATTGGCTCACCTGTATTTCATAAAAGTATCTATATACTCACGGTAACAGCACAAACCTTCTTAAGGATCGTGAATTTTATAAATTACCTATAATTACTTGTTCTTGTGTCCGTCTTCTGTGTTGCATCAATGGCCACAGACTTCGAGTATGCAACCATTGATGCGCCTTGAAGGCGACCACAAGCCCGGCGCAATTATGAGCAATTTATTTCATCCCCAATCCTAATCTGATATCAAATAGAGGGCAAAAATAATGATAGACCGTATTTTTCATTTATCAGAATCTCATACCGACTTCCGTACAGAAATTCTTGCAGGCATTACAACCTTCCTTACCATGTCTTATATAATTTTTCTGCAGCCGGCGGTGATGTCCGGATGCCTGTTCGGAATCGATACGGGAATCGATTTCGGCGCCGTTATGGTAGCCACATGTGTCGCGGCAGCTTTATCAACATTTATTATGGGGTTATATGCCGGATACCCGATAGCTCAAGCGCCTGGAATGGGTGAAAACTTTTTTTTCGTCTTTTCCGTAATACCGGCTACCGCTGCGTTACCGGCCGTAGTTGCCGGTGTGACAACTGCATGGCAGGTTGCCCTGGGAGTTGTTTTTATTTCAGGCATAGCATTTTTTTTACTTTCTATCACTGGTGTCAGGGAGATGATAATCAATGCCATCAGCCCTAATTTAAGAATAGCCATTGCTGTTGGAATAGGTATGTTTATCGCATTTATAGGTTTCCAGAATGCCGGTGTTATTATCAAAGATCCATCAACCGGAGTAAAGCTTAACAAAATCTTCAGCTCGCCGGATTTAATAATATTTTTTTTCGGACTGCTGCTGACGGCCACACTCCTTGCAAGGAAGGTCAGGGCCGCAATTTTATGGGGAATAGCCGGAGCAACATTATTATCTGTTATGCTCAAGTTGTTACTGCCGTATATTTGTGATGTGACCCAGGCCGATATTATTAAGGATTCAGTGCTGATGACAAGGTTTACTTTGCCTGAACCGGGAAAAAACATGATCGGCTGCCTGGTGGACATACCTCCTTCACCATTACCCACGTTAATGAAAATGGATATTAAGTATGCCCTTTCCCTTACCATGCTTCCATTTATTATGATATTTCTCTTTATGGATATATTTGACACAATCGGAACATTACTAGGAATAAGCGAGCAGGCCGGATTCATAAAAGATAACCGGCTGCCGCGCGCAAACCGTGTTCTGCTTTCGGATGCGGTCGGGACTGTAGCGGGCGCCTGCATGGGAACAAGCACGGTTACGAGTTTCATAGAAAGCAGCGCCGGAGTCGAGCAGGGCGGTCGTACAGGTCTGACCGCCGTTACCGTGGGAGTGCTTTTCATTGCGGCGCTCTTTTTTAGTCCTCTTGTTAACATGATCGGGAGTTATCCAATTATTACAGCGCCGGCTCTTGTAGTGGTTGGAGCAATGATGTTTCAAAATATTGTAAGGATAGACTGGAAAGACTTGAGCGAGTCTATGCCGTGCTTTCTTATTATTTTAGGGATTCCACTCTCGTATTCCATCGCGGATGGTCTGGCGCTGGGCTTTATCTGTTATCCGATAATTAAATTGTTCAGCGGCAGGGGAGGGGAGGTTCAATGGTTTGCCTATGTTCTTGCCATTGTGCTGCTGGGATATTTTTTGTTTGTTCGTGTTTTGGTTTAACTTGATGGAAGGGGTAAACAAAACGAAAATAAAAAACAACAGAATGTATCATTTCCTGATCATGCTTACTATTGCTTCAACTGT
>JAERRQ010000370.1 GCA_016735355.1 Desulfobacterales bacterium
ATTCCGGAACATCCGCCACCAGTTCCCAAACCCAGAACGGATATGCATCAGGCACCCTGCAGGGCGTTTCGGTTGATGAAGACGGAGTTTTTACAGGTCTTTACTCAAATGGCATAATGACCCCTTTTGCCCAAATAGCTTTGGCTGATTTTGCCAGCTATTCAGGACTGGCCAAGATGGGAGGTAATCTCTATGCCGCATCTGTCAACTCCGGGCAGGCCACGACAGGGGTGCCGGGAAGCTCCAGCCTCGGCAGTGTAAGCCCTAGTTCACTAGAAATGTCGAATGTCGATCTTTCTACCGAGTTTGTACAGATGATAACGACTCAAAGAGCCTTTCAGGCAAGCTCCAAGGTAATCACAACCAGCGATGAAATTCTTTCAGAGCTTATTAATATTAAGCGATAGAACGGCGGTTGACGGTTAACGGTTAACAACTGTCAACCGTTTTGCAATCTATAGATTTTTACAGTAGAGGCACGAGGCTTCGTGCCTCTATCCTATCGATCACAACTTCCAGTCCAAATACTCCCCTTTTTTATTTTTTGTTTTCCTGTGGCATCGTTTTTGCTTTTAGTATTATAAAGGTATTATAAATTCAAATCGACTGAAGGAGATACGGAATGTCCACTAAGCTAATTATTATTATTGCTGCTGTTTTTTTGCTCATTATGGGCATGATGGGCGCAGGGTTTTTTGTTTTATGGAGCAAGATGAGCGCAGTGCCGCACCCTGTGGCAGCCGGGCAGCAAAACGTTGCTGAAGAGCTTCCGGACAATACTCTCGGCCCGTTGTTTTCTCTCAGGACATTTATAGTAAATCTTGCTGATAAAGGAGGCAAACGCTATTTGAGAATCACGATGGACCTGGAGTTGGATAGTGAAGAAATCAAGGAACAACTGGAAAACCGTTTGCCCCAGGTAAGGGATAATATCCTAATGATAATTCCCTCCAAGACATTTGAAAACCTCAACAGCGCTGAAGGTAAAATAGCGCTTAGAGATGAGCTGATAACCAGACTTAACGGCCTGTTGTTAAAGGCTGGTATTAAAAACATCTATTTTACCGAATTCGTAATACAATAAAAACGGGATAGTTAATGTCTAATCAGATATTATCGCAGGAAGAAATAGATGCTCTCCTCTCCTCAATGGATAATGGAGAAGTAGATGTAGAGCCTGACGAGCAAAAAGAAGTCGAGATAGTCGTTGAGCCTTACGATCTTATGTCAAAAAGCACAGTGCTGCATGATCAATTTCATGCTCTTGTGGAGATTTATGACAGATTTACATTTTTACTTCAAACATCACTCTCTTCAACCTTGTATAAGCCTTTTGAAATTGAATTTGTCTCAACTGAAATGGTAAGATATGGGGAGTTTATTGCTGCATTTTCAAGTCCTGTCAGTTTGTGCACATTTAAATTAGAGCCCCTTATCGGCTCCGGGCTGCTTGTGGTTGAGCCGAATCTTGCTTTTTCCTTAATAGAGTGCATGTTCAGCGGTGATGGGGCCCCTCTTCCGGAGATAAGAGATTTTACTCCTATTGAAAGAAGAATGATGGCGAAATTTGCCGGCATCGTATTGAAAAATTTTGAGGAAGCATGGGATATAGCCTATCCAGTTAAAATATCTCCGGATTTAATGGAAACAAAGCCTGATTTTGTTCATATGGCCGCAAATGAAGATTTAATGATAATAGTGCTTTTTTCTGTGAAATGGAATGATTTTTCGGGTAACATCCACATATGCATTCCTTATTTAATGATAGAGCCGATAAAGGAGAAGCTATCCTCTACGTATATGATGGGGAAAAATATGGAAAATGCATGGAGAGACCGGTTTTTTGAATTGCTCCAGGAAACAAAAGTAAATGTAATAGGAGAGCTTGGAAGAAATAAATATACTGTTCGTGATTTGTTGAATTTTGAATTAAACGATGTAATCGGACTGGACACGGGACCTGATGATACAATTACCATAAAAGTAGAAGGCGTAACAAAATATAAGGGTTTCCCTGGAGTAATAACAGGAAATCGCGCTGTTCAACTCTCCACAATAATTCGAGAAAACACGGGTAACTCTATTTATGAATGATTCTGAACAAAAAACAGTCGATTCCGAAAATAGCGATTCTCCAGTTATAGACAAGGTAATACAGGGAAGTAGAATTTCTGATTTCTCAACTGACAGCCGTCAAAATAACCTGGAAGTTATACTCGACATACCTTTAGAAATAACAATTGAACTTGGTCGGACGAGAATGCTTATAAATGATTTGCTTAAACTTGCACAGGGGTCTGTTGTTGAGCTTTCAAAACTGGCTGGTGAGACATTGGAAGTGTTTGCGAATCAAAGGTTGGTTGCCAAAGGTGAGGTAGTGGTAGTAAACGATAAATACGGAATTCGACTTACGGAAATAGTCAGTCCCATGGAACGTATAGAGAGCTTAAGATGAGTAATAGCCCTGACATGGTAACAACAGCGCTCAATCTGTTTTTTGCGTTGATTATTGTTCTGGTCAGCCTGCTCTTGCTGTTTTATTTGTTTAAAAAAGTGGTAAAAAAATATCATAACAATTCTGGGAATAGGCTTATCCAGGTTCTGGACAGCTCTTTTATAGGAGTAAAAAAAAATATTTCACTTGTTGAGGTGCCTGGCGCTGTATTGGTTCTGGGTATTACGAATGAAAATATCTCTTTGCTGACCAGAATTGATAGAGAAGACGTTATGAAAGCACTGCATGAAACAGGAAGTATGAAACAAGGATCATTGTTTGCTGAAAAACTCGGCAATATTATTTCAAAAGGGAAGAGATAACCCCCCCTGGACAAATGAATAATATTCGAAAAAAATATGTTTTGATCGGGTTGTTTGCATGTATAGTTACAGGGATGCTGTCTAATAATACCTGGGGTAATACAGCAACCGGATCTACTCCTGTAATAAGCATAGATTTAAAAAATGCGGATATCGACAACCCTGATGAAGTAGCAGTTGTGCTTAAAATTTTTTTGCTGCTGACTGTCCTGTCCCTGGTCCCTGCAATTTTAATTATGCTGACCTCTTTTACCAGGATTGTAATCGTCCTTTCTCTCCTGCGCCAGGCTATAGGGACTCAGCAGATGCCCCCAAATCAAATAATCATCGGGCTTTCACTTTTTCTTACTTTTTTTGTCATGACCCCTGTCTGGCAGAATATTAACCGGAATGCTTTAACACCGTATATGGAAAAAAAAATAAGTGGAAAAAAGGCATTGGAAACAGCCATACTGCCTGTAAGAGGGTTTATGTTCAGACAGACCAGGGAAAAAGATCTGGCCATGCTGGTTAAAATTGCGAAGGTAAAAAGACCAAAAAATATAAATGATATTCCTACAAGCATTCTGGTTCCTTCCTTCATTATCAGTGAGTTAAAAAGCGCTTTTATAATCGGATTTCTTCTTTATGTCCCATTTCTTATAGTTGATATGGTCGTAGCATCTGTTCTTTTATCAATGGGGATGATGATGCTGCCTCCTGTTATGATTTCCCTGCCATTCAAGTTGATGTTGTTTGTGCTGGCCGATGGATGGAATCTGATTGTCGGGTCATTAGTTAAAAGTTTTTCATGAGGAATTCATGACGCAAGAATTTATAGCAGGATTTTTTTTTGAAGCTTTAAAAATAGCTTTTATGCTGGCAGGGCCGGTGTTACTTTTCGGACTGGTTGCCGGCATCCTGGTGAGTATGTTTCAGGCAGTAACTTCAATCAATGAAATGACCCTGGTCTTTATCCCCAAAATGCTTGCTGTAGGTTTGGCGCTGCTGATTTTTTTCCCCTGGATGCTCCAGATAATTATCACCTTTCCCCAGAATGTCATTATTAGTATTCCAAATTATATACGATGATCTATATTGATGTTCGTGCCATATCATTAAATGAATATTATCAACATTCAGCTATCTCAAATTCAGTTCTTTTTGC
>JAERRQ010000182.1 GCA_016735355.1 Desulfobacterales bacterium
GATTTTGAGGATTTAGTTTCTAGTAAACCAAATTTCAAAGAATTTTTATTAAACTGTCCCAAAATGGACGAAGATTTTGAAATTGAGAGGCAACAAGACTATCCAAGGAGTATTGAATTGTGAATTATTTATTGGACACTTGTGTGCTATCAGAACTCGTGAAACCTGCCCCCAGCTCAAATGTAATTATTTGGATAAATGGTATTCCATCAGAACGATTATTTTTATGTTCTCTAACCATTGGGGAAATCCGAAAAGGATTGACTAAACTCCCAGAATCGAAGAAGAAAGAAAAATTGACGGATTGGCTTAATACCCTATTAGAGAATTACCAGGATCGTATTCATTCAATTGATATTACTGTTGCCGAGAATTGGGGGGTAATGCAAGGAAAAGCTGAAAAAAAAGGTATGCCCATGTCTTCAATAGACAGCCTGATTGCCGCTACAGCCTATACTCATAATCTCATCATAGTGACAAGGAATGAAAATGACTTTCATGCGAGTAATTTGTCCATTATCAATCCCTGGAATGATGAAAAAAACGACTGAGTTTGGGCTAACCATAGCGTGAACTCTGAGCGGGAAACAAGAGCCGTTGGCGCTTCGGTCCAATTTCATCATTCAACGCGCATCTGCAACCGCATCATTTGTTTCCCGCAAGGTTACGCATTATACCTTATAAGCAAAGCAACCCAATCATGCCATTTGAATTAGAAAAAGTTGTTCCATGGGGAAGATCATTTGAAGAGTATGCATCAATCTTCTCCCTCACCATAAATGATTTGAACAAAGAAATTCTTGGATGTAGCGATGGTCCTGCAAGTTTTAACATTGAAATGAAAAGAAATGGGCGTGTTTGTACATCAGTAGATCCAATTTACCAATTCACGGACGTAGAAATCAAAAAACGAATTACTGAGTCTTTCGATGAAGTGCTAAGCCAAACAAGAAAAAATAAAAATGAATTTATATGGAAAAATATCAAATCTGTAGAGGAGCTGGGGAAAACAAGAAAAAATGCAATGGAACAGTTTTTGGCAGATTTTGAACTTGGAAAAAAAGAAAACAGGTATATAGCAGGAGCGTTGCCAAGATTAAACCTTAAAAATCAACAATTTGATCTTGCTCTATGCTCTCATTTCCTTTTATTTAGCGTGTGTCCCGAACTTTTTCATAAAACTTTAAAAAATTATCAACCCGAATATTTACAAATACGGCAGGCCTACCTTGCCGGCAGATATCGATTTTATGACGCCCGAGTTAATCAAGATGGTAGATGAATTGTAAAGGTGCTTCCTTTACCGGGAACGCTATCGGCCGTTACATGGCCTCCATGGGCCTGGATAATATGTTTTACTATGGCAAGCCCGAGGCCTGTGCCGCCCAAGCTCCGGCTTCTGGCTTTATCTACCCTGTAAAACCTTTCAAAAAGTCTGGGCAGGTGCTTTTTAGGAATACCGGGCCCGTTATCTTTAACGTGAATCAGGATCCCCTTTTCCTTCCGATCAGCCCAAATGAGAATTTTTTCCCCCTCCGGGCTGTATTTTACGGCATTATCTATAAGATTGACAAGAGCCTGTTCAAGCAGGGGAATGTCTGTTTTTGCAAAAATATCATCACTGCAACTGATATCAAAATCAATACTCTTCTTTTTGGCCATATCTTCCACCACCTGAAGGGCGGTTTCAATAATATCCTTTATTTTGCTGTTTTCAAACCTGAGTTCATCCTGGGCATCTTTTTTCTCTATTGTTGCCAGGGAGAGAAGATCTTCCGTTATCGCCTCAAGACGATTCACATGTTTAGAGATTATGCCCAGAAATTTTTCCGTTTCCGCCCTGTCATGGTCATAAAGAATGGTCTCAACAAATCCCTTGATTGCCGTAAGGGGGGTCCTGATTTCATGGGATACGTTTGCCACAAAATCCTTGCGAATATTTTCAAGATGTCTCACATGAGTCACGTCCTGCAGAACAATCAGGCTTCCTATCCTCTTATGATCCGCATTAAACAGAGGCGCGCAGTTAGTATTGACTATTTTTTCAGGGTCATCGGATACTACTATATCATTTTCATATGGACGGCCAAACAAAGCTGACTTACTGATAAGCAAATGCATCTCCCGGTTCCTGATTATTTCATGCAGATGTTTTCCTTTTGCGGCTGATTGTTTTAGATCAAATATTTTTTCGGCGGCATTATTTATGCCAA